>SKSV01000230.1 GCA_007122815.1 Trueperaceae bacterium
CCCATCGGGATCTCGTTCTACGTCTTCCAAGCCATCAGCTACATGGTGGACGTGTGGCGCTCGGACGCGCCGGACCGCGCACGCTTCGTCGACGTTGCGGCCTACATCGCCTTGTTCCCGCAGCTCATCGCTGGCCCGATCGTGCGCTACAAGACCATCGCGCACGTCCTAGAGGCACCACGAAGCAGCCTCGCCCTCGTGGGCGAGGGGGCGCAGCGCTTCATGTTGGGCTTCTGCAAGAAGGTGCTCATCGCAGACTCGCTCGCTCCGCTGACCGACGGCGCCTTCGCGCTCACCTCACCCACCGCCGCCGAGGCCTGGCTCGGCGTGCTGGCGTTCGCAGCTCAGCTCTTCTTCGACTTCAGCGGCTACAGCGACATGGCGGTCGGCCTGGGCCTGATCCTCGGGTTCCGCTTCAAGGAGAACTTCGACCGACCCTACCTCGCTGCGAGCATCACCGAGTTCTGGCGCCGCTGGCACATGAGCCTCTCGCGCTGGCTGCGCGATTACCTCTACATCCCCTTGGGCGGCAACCGCCTCGGGAGCGGACGCACCTATGTGAACCTCATGCTGGTCATGCTCCTCGGGGGCCTGTGGCACGGTGCCGCCTGGGCCTTCGTGGCGTGGGGAGCGTGGCACGGTGGCTGGCTCGCGCTGGAGCGCCGCTTCGGCGTCGGCGAGCGCCCGAGGAGCTTCGCCAACGTGGCGTTCACCTTCTTGCTGGTGCTCGCCGGCTGGGTCGTGTTCCGCTCGGCGGACGTTCAGCAGGCGGCCGACATGTACCTGGCCATGGCCGGCGCCAACGGCTGGGGCTTCTCGCCCGAGTTGCAGTGGCAGCTCACCCCACGAGGCCTGTTCACCCTGGCGGCGGCCTACGCGCTCATCTGGTTCCCGCAGAGCGGCAGTGAGCTCGCCAGCGACCTCTCCGCACGTGTAGCGACGTTGGGTGAGAGAGCGCTGCGTTGGGGCCTCTTGCCCCTCTTCCTACTCGGCGTGATGCGCGCCGTCGCAGACAGCTTCTCTCCCTTCCTGTACTTCAGGTTCTGAGGACGGCAGTGACCACCCGCACCGACACCAAGAGCGGACACCTCCGCATCGCGGACGACGAGGCGCCGACAGCCTCGACCGGCGAGTGGGCCGGCGTGCACGCCGGCTCGCGTTGGCGCCTCGCCTACGCTGGCGGCTTCCTCCTGGTGCTGATGGCCGGGTTCGTCGCCGCCCTCTTGAACCCATCGCTGATCAACAGCCCTGACGACACGCTGAGCGACGGCGCTTGGGCCGAGGCGTACCAGGCGCGCTTCGACGCCGGCTCTCCCCTGCTGGCTCCCTCGCAGGTCACCTGGGGCGTGCTCGACACCGTGCTCTTCGGGCAGGGTCGGACAGGGGTACTCGTCGGCAGCGCTGGCTGGCTGTACAGCCGCGAGGAGTACGCCATCGTAGACGACTTCGAAGGGGCGATCGACGCGTGGGTAGCGCGAGTTGCCAGTGTGCGCGACGAGCTCGCGGGGCACGGCGCCGCGCTGGTGGTCGCGATCGTGCCCGCCAAGGCTTCGATGGTGAGCGGCCATGTCCCGGCTCCACTGCCGAGCGCGGCTCTCGAGCGCTACGGCGCGCTGAAGCGAGGCTTGGAGGCGGCTGGGGTGGTCGTGAGCGACCTCCGGCCTGCCTTGTCGTCCAGCTCCACTGGCGCTGCGGCCTACCTCCGCACCGACACCCACTGGAGCCCCGAAGGCGCAGCAGCTGCCGCCGACGCCATCGCCCGGACGGTCGAGGAGCACGCCCCTTTCGATGAGCTGCACGCGAGCAGGTACGTGACCGAGCTCGGCGAGCCGGTGGAGCGCTGGGGTGACCTGAGCACGTTCCTGAACCTCGGACCGTTGCTCGAGCGGCTAGGCCCTCCTCCAGACGTCTTCGCGAGCCGGCAGACCCTAAGTGCCGAGCCCGCCGGAGACGACCTCTTCGCTGAGGTCGAGGTCCCGGTAGCGCTCGTCGGAACGTCTTACAGCGCCGACCCGACCTGGAACACTCTGGGAGCGCTCAGGGAGGCCCTGGGGGCCGACGTGCTCGACGCGACCTTGACCGGCCAGGGGCCATGGGAACCGATGAGGCGTTACCTGGAGGGCGAGGCGCTGCGCTCAGCCACACCGGAGGTAGTCGTATGGGAGATTCCCGAGCGTTACGTGACCCTCGAGGGCCACGTGCCGGAGTCCACAACGTGGTGAGGTTCGCTCTCGCCTGGCTCGTCGCCCTGACGAGCCTGCTCGCCCTGTCTGGTGCCTGGGCACAACCAGGCCGGGTAGTGGAGCTCGAGCCAAGGGGTACGTTCTCGACCGGCGCCGTCGCGGGTCAGACGGCGGGCCGGTTCCGCAACAACGGCACCGAACCCTTACCCGTTCGAAGCTCGGTTCAGAGCTACGTGATGCGCTTCGAGACGCGCGACGAGCGGGGCGAGCAGGTGGTGGCTCTCGCTCACCTGTTCGTGCCCGACGAACCTCTGGACGCGGGCGCGTTGCTCGCCTTCGCACCGGGCTCTACGGGCTTGGTCGACGCCTGTGCACCCTCACGGTCCTACGTCGATGGAGGAAGCCTGGACACCTACGGCGCCTACGGTCTGGCCTACGCGGGTCAGGGCATGCCGGTGGTGGTCCCGAACTACATCGGCTTCTTCGACCCCGGCCGACGACAGCCGTACTTCGTAGCCGACGCCGAAGCTCACGTGGTGCTCGACGCGCTGCGCGCCGCCGCCACGGCGCTCACCGAGATGAACACTTCGCTCGCTCCCCACAGCGCCTTCGCCGCGGGCTTCTCGCAAGGCGGTCACGCGGTGTTTGCGGCAGCCGACCGAGCCACCGACTACGCTCCAGACGTGCCGCTCGACGGCGTCCTC
>SKSV01000400.1 GCA_007122815.1 Trueperaceae bacterium
AGCCCTCCGATGGGCGCGCTTGGCCCCTGCCGGAGCGACCAGAGGGGGCGTCGCCGACAGCCGCTCGAGCCGCCATGGCAGGGAACGCCCCGACGACCGCCTGGGTGTAGGAGGAGCTGAAGTCTTGCGCGCTCTGGAAGCGCCTGACGGCGTCACGCGACATGGCTCGCATCACCACCGTCGCGACGCGCGACGGCAGATCGGGACGGTGCTGTCGCAGGTCGCGTGGGAGCGCCGTCATGTGCGCGACCATGAGGGCGTCGTAACTCTCGCCCAGGAAGGGCCTCGCTCCAGCAAGCACCTCGTAGGCGAGCACACCCAGGCTGTAGACGTCGCTCTGTATGGACGAGGACCCCCCGGAGAAGAGCTCAGGGGCCATGTAGAAAGCCGTCCCCACCCGCTCCTGGAGCGCCTCCGCGGCGAACACCCCGGTGCCGAAGTCACCCAGCTTCGCCACGCCCTCTTCGGAGAGGAAGACGTTGGCGGGTTTGACGTCGCGATGCAACACGCGCTTCTCGTGAGTGTGCTCCAACCCCGCAGCAACGTCGCGCACCAGCGCGAGCGCCCGCTCGAGCGGGAGCTTGCCCTTCTCGAGCAGCAGCTGATCCAGCGTGCCACCAGGGCAGTACTCGAGCGCCAGGAAAGCGCCCTCGCCCGTAGGCCGCCCGTCGAACGCACGCACGACGTTCGGGTGGTTCAGCTTGAGGGTGATCTGCACCTCGTTCTCGAACATGCGCCTGAGCACCGGATCGCTCTGCGCCTCTCGGCGCGGCAACTTCAGCGCCACGGAGGCTTGGCTGCGGCGCGACCGGGCCAGCCACACCACCGAGGTCTGTCCAGCACCTAGGCGGTGATCGACCTCGTAACCCTCGGGGATGTTGAGCGGCTGCTGGTCCACGCTGAACCCGTCGGGCCCTCAGAGGTCCAACGCTTCACCGGGAGCCAGCGCGTGGGCGCGCGACTCCGTCTCGGCCTCGACCCGCTGCGCGAAGGCACGGGCGTCTTGGCGGATCGGCGGGAAAGTGTCGTAGTGAACGGGCACCACGTGCCGCGGCATCAGCATGCGCACAGCGGCCAAGGCGTCTTCGGGCCCCATCGTGAAGTGGTCGCCTATGGGCACCAGGGCAACGTCTATCGGGCGGCGAGCGACCAACGCGAGGTCAGAGAAGAGAGCCGTGTCCCCAGCGTGGAAGACCGTGACTCCACCCATCTCGACGATGACGCCCATCGGCGTGCCGCCGTAGGTGCCGTCGGCGAAGCTGCTCGAGTGCCACGCAGGTGTGAACTGGACGCGCCCGAAGGGGAACTCCGCCGCTCCTCCCACGTTCATCCCTACGCCCTCCACGCCTTCCTGAGCCAGTCGGTTGACGACCTCCACCGCTCCGACGACGATCGCTCTGCAGCGCTCGGCGATCGCAACCGTGTCACCGACGTGGTCAGCGTGAGCGTGGGTGAGGATCACGTGACTTGGCGACAGTGCCTCAGGCGCCGTCACCGCGTTAGGGTTGCCGCTCAGGAACGGGTCGATCAAGACTTCGTGTGCGTCGTGCTGAAGGCGCACCGCAGCGTGCCCGAGGAACGTGAGCTTCATTGCACCTCCCATGCCTCACCGAGAGCGTCGTGGCGGAACGATAGCACGACCCTCCAGCGATGCTAGGCGCGGCTCCGACCGTAGACCCAGCCCGGGTCAGACTGGTCGCAGGTAGATCAGCGCCAAGTAGTACAGGACCGCCAGCGCCAGCGGTGAACCGACCAACCCGATGGACTCCAGATCACGCTTCAAGGCGACCAAGGCGATCCCACCCAAGAGCGCCGCGACGAACACGAACGGGTAGGCGAAGAAGAGCGTGCGCCAGACACCGTCGAGCCCGAGCTGCACGATAAGGCCGCCGTTGCTCGTCACCAGGCCGATAGCACCCATCGCCCAGAAGAGGAGCACGGAAGCGCTCCCCAGCAGGGCGAAGAGCCACCCGAAAACGGTGGGAGAGCGGTCTTCCAGGTCCAGGCCTTGTGGCAGGGCTTGATCCATCTAGAGTCCTAACCGGCTCGCCAGCGGTTCCGCTCCGGGGGCCGCGCGCAGCGTGTCCAGTCAGTGTAGCAGGCCCCAGGACACCGCGCGGAAGACTGTCGAGTCCGACCCTCACGCGGCTTGGTAACCTCGCCTCGATCCACCGTGCATGCCTTCCCCACCACCAAGCTGCGCCCGCCGAGCGCGTCCGCCTCGGCCATACCGCGGCCGCGCCTGCAGGCGGCTCTCGACGACGCCAGCGAGCGTTGGCGCGCGACGCTGTTGATCGCGCCCGCGGGGTACGGGAAGACCACGCTCGTCAGCAGCTGGCTGCGTGAGAGCGGGAGGGGATCGGCCTGGTTCACGGTGGACCCTGGCGACACTGAAGCCGGTGAAGCGGCGGCAGTAGTGTCCAGCTGGCTGGTCGCCGCGCTCGCTCACGCAGGAGCGCTCTCGCACGAAACCGGAGCGCCTGGCGCCACGGACGTTAGCCACCTCGCCGCTGCGCTCGAGGCGAGCTCCTGGCAGGGCGTGGTCGTGGTCGACGACGCGCACCACCTGGACGTCGACACCGGGGCCGTGCTCGCGACCTGGGTCGAACGTGCCCCGGAGGGGGTCCACACGATGGTCTTGGCGCGCAGCACGCCCCCGCTGCCGGCAGCTCGGTGGCTAGCGCGCGGCGAGGTGGAGGTCTTGGGCCTGGAGGCATTGCGGCTGCAGCGCGACGAAGGGCGTGCGCTGGTGGCGACGCTCCTGGGAGGCCTGGACAGCGCTCAGGCCGACGCTTTGGTCGCACGGGTGGAGGGTTGGCCCGCCGGAGTTCAGCTCGCGGCACGCTCCCTGCGCGGGAAGACAGACGTCAGCGACTCCAT
>SKSV01000412.1 GCA_007122815.1 Trueperaceae bacterium
GACGCGGGTAGCTGCCCGGACGCGCGCGAGCATCGAGGTAGACCTCTGCCGCGTCCGCCCGCTACACTCGCCCTTCACCAGCGCCGCGCTCGACACGCCAGCGCAGACTGCCGGCGGCCCGCAGCCGGCCACCAGCAGGAGACCGCATGCCTGAGCACCCCGGGCGCCCGTTCCCCATAATCGACTCGCACGCGCACTTCCCGGTCGCCAACACCACCGGACCCCTGAGCGCCGGTCCCGTCGAACACCCGCTCCTGCGCGCCTACACCGCCGAACGCCAGGCCCGCATGAACAAGGAGTGGGGAACGCCTGCGAGCGAACCCCCTGCGGAAGACCAGGAGCAGGTCGATGCGTACGCCGACCGCTGGGCGGCGGAGCTCGATGCCGAGGACGTGCGTTGGGTCACCTTCGTGACGGGACGGAGCAACGAGCTGCTGGCCGGCGTGGTGCGGCGTCATCCGGAGCGCTTCATCGGCTACGCGCACCACCAACTCGAGCCGGGCGCCGGCGCCGAGTTGCGCCGCGCCGTCGACGAGCTAGGCCTCAAGGGCTACAAGCTGCTCGGCCCCACCACCCCTTTGCCGTTCGAGGACCCCAGCGTGCGCGACGTGTGGGAGTTCTGCGCAGAGAGGCGCCTGCCGGTGCTCATCCACTTCGGCTTCCTGGGCCGCGGCGGTGGAGTGGTGTCCCACCCGCGCATCAGCCCGCTCTCGCTCTTCAGCGTTGCTCGTGACTTCCCCGAGGTCCCCTTCATCGTGCCGCACTTCGGCGCCGGCTACTGGCACGACCTGCTGGCCCTGTGCTGGAGCCTGCCGAACGTGTACGTCGACACCTCGGGCAGCAACCAGTGGGTTCGCTGGATGCCCTATCCCCTCACGCTCGAGGACCTGTTCCGAAAGGCCTTCGAGACGATCGGCCCCGAGCGGGTCCTGTTCGGCACCGACTCAGCGGCCTTCCCGCGCGGCTTCGCCACGCGCTACCTACACGAGCAACTACGTGTCTGCTACACGCTGAACCAGAGCGAGGAAGCCATCGCCAAGGTGTTCGGTGGCAACGCCGCCGAGCTCCTGCAAGTACCCCTGGCGCCGAGCGCTCAGCCGAGCACGGAACCATGACCTGGCACCCCGCCTATCACGACTGGGTGCTCGCAGGCGATTACGCCTTCGCTGAGCGCTACCTCAAAGACGCCTTCATCGACGTCCTCGTGGCCCACGCTCGGACGGTGGCCGAGTTGCCGCTCAGCCGTGGCCATCAGGACGAACTCGACGCGTTGGAGGCGGGGTTGCAGAGCCTCCGGGACGCGCCGCTTCCGCCGAAACCGAGCGATTGCCCCGACCTCTACTTCGCCTTCCAGCGCGCCCTCGAGTCCGAGGTGGGACCGTCCGCGGTGGGATGGTTGCGGTTGGGCCTCTCCCGCAACGACCTCGACATGACGGTCTACGTGATGCGGGCCCGCGAGACCTCACTCGCGCGGCTGCGGGCGCTGCTAGCCGTTCAGGCGGCGCTCGTCGAGCTAGCAGAAGAGCACCAGGACACGCTGCTGATCGCCGACACCCACCACCAACCCGGGCAACCGACCACCCTTGCGCACTACCTGTGTGCCCAAGCGGCGGTCGTCGAGCGCGACGTGGAGCGCTCGCTCCAAGCGCTCGAGCGGCTCGACCGCTGCCCCCTAGGCGCTGCCGCGCTGGCCGGCTCTTCGCACCCGCTCGACCGGCACGCGGCAGCGCGGCGCCTCGGGTTCCGTGAACCGGTGGCCTCCACCTACGACGCGGTGGCCGCGTCCGACTGGCAGGCCGACGTCGCCTGCGTCGCGCAGAGCGTAGCGCTCTCCTGCTCTCGGCTGTTGTGCGACTTCGTAGCCTGGGCCGGCAAGGGCGTGCTGCGGCTCGACGACGCGCTCGTGCAGGGCTCCTCGATAATGCCGCAGAAGCGCAACCCCGTGGTGCTCGAGCACGCCCGCACGCGCTGCTCGCGCGCGCTGGGACTGGCGCAGGCGGTCATCCTCCCCAGCCACAACATCCCCTTCGGCGACCTGAACGACTTCGGGCCCGATGCCCAGGGCGCGCTCCAGACGTTGCACCGGCTGCTGCTCGGTGCCCTGGAGCTGACCCACGCCTGCCTGCGGGGCTGCCGCTTCGACACTGCGGCGCTGGCGCGCCAGGTCGCCGCCACCGACACCACCGCCACCGAGCTCGCCGACGAGCTCGTGCGGACGGCCGGGTGCTCCTTTCCGGAGGCCCACCGTGCAGTCGCTGCCCTCGTTGCGCACATGGCGCGCGTGGGACGGCCCTTCAACCGCGCCGAACCGGCCGACCTCGCGGCCGTCGGGGGGCCCACGCTGCCCGCCGACGCGCTCCGGTCGGCGCTCTCGCCGCGCGCTTTCGTGGTGCGGCGCGACGGCTACGGGGGCCCCGCCCCCGTAGCCGTGGCTGTTCACCTGCGTGCGCTGCGCGAACGGTCGGGGCAGTACCATGGAGCGGTCGACGGCCTGACCGCTCGCATCGAGGCCGCGCAGAAGAGCCTGCGCGGCTCGGGAAAGGACGCGCAAACATGAACCGAAGCCACCGGATGCTGTTGTCGCTCGGCCTGACGTTGGGGCTCTCCTTCGCTCTGGCGCAGGTGAGCATCACCTACTGGCAGTACGACTTCGGCACACGAATCGACGCGATGGAGCAGCTGATCGAGCGCTTCAACGCCGAGAACCCCGACGTCATAGTGACCCAGGAGACCTTCCCCTACGACGCCTACGAGCAGCGCGTGGCCGCCGCCACCGCCGCCGGACAGGGCCCCGAGGTGGTGCAGCTCTTCTACGGCTGGGTCGCCGCCTGGCAGCGCGCGGGCTACATCGAGCCGCTGCCGCAGGAGCACGTCGACCAC
>SKSV01000019.1 GCA_007122815.1 Trueperaceae bacterium
CCTGCAGGTCGACCTCGACGCTCTCGCCTTCGAGGTTCGCCAGCAACCAGAGCGCCTCCTCGCCGCCAGGGGCCACCCGCAGCGCCTCCACCACCGTCGGGTCGGGGCGCCAGGCCGCGGTGACCGCGCTCGGGTCGACCCAGTCGCCACTCACGTGGGGGTGGCGACGCAACCGACACCACTCCCGCTCACCCAGGGCGTACGCCAACCAGCGACGCTCGAGCCTCAAGGCGCGCAGCTCGGCGTCGAAGGCGGCTGCGCGCACATCCACGCTTCCGGCGTGACGCTCGACGTTGCACCAAGCCACCGCGTCAGCCATGAAGGCTCGCGAGACACGCTTGAGGTCCTCAACGGTGATGGGGCGAGCGAACCGCTCTGGCATCAGACCCTCCATCGCCTGCGCCAGCTCTGTCGGGTCGACGCCGCGGGCGACCGCCGCCTCGAGCGCCCTGAAGGTGCGTCGCAGGCCCTGGAGCTCGTCGAAGCCGAGCTGCTTCAGACGGCGGAAGGCGTCCGCCGACGCGAAACCCTCTGGATCCAACTGCCAATCGAGGAAACCCGCTTCCTCGGCAGCGACCTTCACGGCGTAGCGGTCGTCGGTGTCTCGCACGAAGCCCCAGGGCGCGCGTGCGACCGCGTTGAAGAAGTCCATCGGGACTCCTGGGAAGGCTACGTACGTGAGCAGTGTGCCGGCGGGGTGGTCGTAGGCGCGGCGTAGGGCCTCGGGAAGGCTGGCACCCAGGCGGCGGTTGATGGGGCCGTCGGGGTCCAGCTGGGTACCGCGCCGAACGGTGTCGTGGTTCGCACATCCGGAGATCCAGCGGTCGCCGAACGCGAGTATCTCCTGCACCCGCCACCAGCGCTCCCACCAGAAGCCCTGCAGAGCGGGCGTGTTGTGCGCGAACGTCAGCGGTCCCCACTGGAAGGCGTGAGGCTGCCGTGCCGTCACGTCGCGGTACGTGCTCGCGGTGGGCCAATCCTCGCGCGGCCAAGGCCGTCCGTCCTCGAAGACGCACCAGGGCCGGTAGCTCACACCGCAGACCTCCTGAACGAGCTCCCCCATCAGCAGCAGGTAGTCGTCGTCGTGCGTGAGCTCGCCGGTCGCTGGATCGTAGCGCTTCAGGTCCTGCGCGCCGTCCACGCGGATCGCGTCCGCGCCTACGTTGACGCGCCGACGCTGCATCTCCAGCATCACCGCGCGCACCACGGGATGCTGTTGGTTGACGTCCTGCCCGTACATGTTGGGGCCGCGGAGGAAGGCGGGATCGAGGAACGGCAACGACTGGTCGTCGGCGTGCCCGTAGACCAGGTCCAGCACCAGCATCATGGGTCTACCCGGGAACGTGTGCAGAGCCACCGCGAGGTCGACGAGCTCGTCGGGCCGACCGCTCTCCAGCAGCGCGGCGTTCGTAGCTCCCATGCCGACGAACGCTACGTCGTAACCCCAGTCGGTCACGTCCGGGCGGCGCAGCTCCACACGTACCGCACGCGCGGCGTAAGGCGCCTCTTCGTCTCGCCGCTCGCTCTCGGCCTCGGGCTCCGAAGACCACCAGCGCGGCCCGCGCTCACGCTCGATTGTCGGCTCCAGCGGCAACGGTTGGAGCGCCTCGTACTCGCTCAGACAGCGTTCCCAGGGGGTGAGGGGAGCGCCGGAAGCGACCTTCTCGGCTACGCGTCCGACTAACCGTGTGAGGCTCGCTATCGTGCCGCCAGCGGTGGCCGTCCCCACGTGCAGCTGCAAGACGTTGCCGGGAGCGCGGATGCGGAGCGGTCCGCTGGTGGTTGCCGGCTCGCTGCCGACGACGAAGCTCTGGAAGTACTCGCGATCAGCGCGGCCCGCGTGCATGCTCGCCACGTCGTAGACCTCGGCGGGGGCGAAGGCCCCGAAGGGGTACGAGGCACCCAACGGATCGGGGCGCGTGCTCCATCGGCCGTCCTCGTCCCGGAAGGCCAACCAGTAGAGCGCGCCCAGGTCTTTCCTCGTCCCGACGGGCAGTCCGTCGACGACACCCCAGAGGTAGTCGCCGTCGCGTTGGAGGGGTAAGCGCATGCGCGTGAAGCGCACCAACTGGTAGTCCCGGGTGAGGTCGATCGCCTCCTCGGCGAGGTACACCTCGAGCCTCACGCGCTCTTCGGGAGCGCCTCTGGCGACGAGGTCGGGGGCCCAGAAGCCGAACTCTACCGACTCCCCCGCGCCGCGGCGCACCACCCTGGCGCCGAGGCGGCGCGCGCGGCGCCTCGCGGCTTCGAAGGCTCGCTTCGTTGCAGCTGCCGGCACATCTAGATCGGCAGAGACATCCGCGGCCTCGCCGCAGCTCCTCGACCAAGCGACGAGAGCGAGCGACGCGAGCACATCGACTCTGACGGAGGGGCGCCAGACCTTGCCGTTCACGTCAGAGGAAACGTCGAGATCCGCTGGCGGCGGGCCCGGCGATGCCATAGTCTGGGTCCCAGGAGGCGCCCATGGACGACGCAGTCGGTCTCACCAACGTGATCCGGGACGAAGGTCTGTGCGAGTTGTGCCGCGAGCGCCCCGCCGAGATCCTGGGCCTCGTGTGCGAGACCTGCAAGCAGGCGGTCGACCTGGACGAGGCGTGGACCCACCAACACGAGGAGGTGCTGTTCCGCCTCCGCGAAGCCGAAGCCGAGGAGGAGGTGCTGGGGAGCGAGCCCTGAGCCCTGCAGGTTGCCAGCGGCCGCTCCGAGGCGTCGGCCGGTCGCAGGTGCTCAGGTAACCTCATGCAGCTCAGGAGCCGTCTTCCTCGCCGAAGACCGACAGGAAGCGTCGGTGGGCGGCCCGAGCGGCACGGCCGAAAGGTTGCCGCGCCGCGTGTCCTCCCCAATCGGGGCGTGAGCCGTCGGTGTCGCTGACGCCGTAG
>SKSV01000436.1 GCA_007122815.1 Trueperaceae bacterium
GTCCGGGGGGACCCCGAGATCCTCATCGGGCTGCGGCTGATGCCAGGTGACGCGTGGATGCTCACGGCGGTCCCGTGCTGGGCGGTGTACTCCGTGCTGCTGCGACGGAGTCCAGAAGGAGTGCCGCAGTCGGTTGTCGTAGCGGCGACGAGCCTGCTTGCGGCGTCGCTGCTGCTGCCGTTGGCTGCCTGGCGGCTGGCGGCTGGCGAAACAATCGAGCTGACGCCTACCACCTTGGCGGGCGTGCTCTACATCGGCGTGATCGCGGCCGCGGTCGGCTTCGTGTTCTGGAACCGCGGCGTGGCGACCGTCGGCCCGACTCGAGCGGGGGTGTTCCTGCACTTGATACCCTTGTTCGCGGCGCTCCTGGCGATGACCTTCCTCGGAGAGCAGCTGGCGCCGTACCACCTGGTCGGCGCGGTCCTCGTCGTGAGCGGGGTGGTGCTCACGAGCTGGCGAGTAACGTATCGGCAAGCTGGCGCGTGACGACGGCCGGTCCCAGGGCCCACCGGCCCAGACTTGTATCCTTTCTTGCGAGCGGCAGGGACACAGCTCGGGCGGGTGCGCACCTTTCGCGGCGGGCACGAAATCTTCGCCCGCACCGGACTTCCTGCTCAGCTAGTGTACAAGAGTGTCCCCGGCACGGTCCTTTGCCCTGCCCAGCGCGTAGCATGAGGCTCTATGGCCGCACCCACTTCGAACACCAACGACCTCCTCGAACTGTTTCGCGTGGTGCTACAAGCTGCCCGGGACACCGATCGCCTCCTCAACCTGTGGCTCGAGAAGGAGCTCAGGTTGACCATGCAAGACCTCTCCGTCTTACAGAGCATCGCCGTTGGGGTGGAGTACCCCACCGACATCGCCGCCCGCCTCAACCAGGCGTCGCCCACGGTCTCGCACGTGATAAGCCGGCTAGTCGGTCGTGGTCTGATCGAACGGGAGCGCGGATCGGACGACGGCCGCAAGCGCCGTTTGCTCCTCACCAAGAAGGGCCGCACCGCGCTGGACAAGGCTCACGAGGCGATCGAGAAGTCGATGGAGGACGGTCACTTCCGGCTCACCGACAAGGACGTAGCGCGCACCCAGCGGGCTCTAGAGAAGTACATGAAGGTGATGCGCTTCGGCGCCTGAACGTTTCAGCGAGCCCGCGGCGTACCTCCGCCGCGGGCTCGCCGCGGGCGCCGTCAGCGCTCGACGCGCGCGAGTTGCAGCGTGGTGATGCAAGTCCAGCTGTCGTCGTGAGTGCCGACGACACCGACGGTCCGGTAGTCCCCGGTCTCGAAGGTGAGTTCGACGCTGTGGCCCCGCGGTAGCCAGAGGTCGATGAAGCCGTTCGCCATCGTCCGCATCTCCTGATCGATCACGACGGTGCCATCGCCGAGCTCAGCCCTCACGTGGAACGGCTCGTCGACGAGCTCGCCCTGGCAGCCCGACATGAAGTGGGTGGCGCAGGGATGCGTGTGGACCAGGAACGGCGCAACTGACACCAGCATCTCGTCCTCAGGAAGGGGCACCTCGACTGTCGCGCCGTCCGGGAACTCGAAGTGCACGGCCTGCGGCGTAGCGAAGCTCGTCACCGGCTGGCCCTTCCAGGCGTTGGCCAGGTCCATGGCCTGATAGGCGTCCAACCCTCTCAAGGCGTCGGGTGAGGGAGCTTGGGCCTGTGCGCTCGAGAGGATGAAGGTCACAGCGAGCAACGCGCTGAGCACGAGGGCGCGGGAAGCCGTCCGGTGTTCAAGGTGGGTTCGCATGGCTCAGGCTACGCCTCCGCCCTTCAGGCCCGGTTGGCGCCGCGTCAAGCTGGTGTCAAGGTGGCCGGGACGGACGTCCCGGCCCTGACCTCGCTGTCAGCCGGAGGTAGACTCGCTGCCGCATGAGTGAACCGCGCGTAGACCCCTCGCAGCTGCCCGCCGAGGCGCTGCGCGCACCAGCGCCTCCCGGCGCCGAGGTACCGCCGGGTGCGATAGTCAGCGTCGACTACCTGCCCGAAGACGTGCTGAAGCAGGTCCGCCGGACCATGCGCCTGTCGGTGATCGAGGGGAGCCTCACGCAGGTCTTCCTCAACTGGACCTCGGGCGCGGTGCTGATCGGCTACATGCTCCACATCGGCGCCAGCCCGGCCGAGATCGCGCTGGTCGGCTCGGTGCCGTTGCTCGCCCAGGTGGCCTCTCCAGGTGCCGCCTACCTCGCGGCCGTGCTCGGGCGCCGGAAGCTGCTGACCGTTCTCCTGGCGCTGGTGTCGCGGTCGAGTTGGCTGCTCGCCGCCGCTCTGCCGGCGCTACCGATCCCGGTGGCGGCGCAGACGCCGTTCATGGTGGCGCTGGTGCTCGTGGCCAGCTTCTTCCTGGCCAGCAACGGCACGCTCTGGACGGCGTGGATGGGTGACGTAGTGCCCGAACGACAGCGTGGACGTTACTTCGGTCTGCGCACGGGCGTGACCGGAGTCGTCGGAGTGTGCGCGAACCTGCTCGCGGGTTGGTGGCTGGACCGCGTGGGGGCGCCGCTGTCCTTCCAGGTGGTGCTCGTGGTCGCGGTCGCCACCGCGCTCGTCGGCGTTTGGATCTACACCCGGCAGTACGACCCGCCCACCACCCGCGAGCGGCTGGCCTGGCGCGATGTGGTGCGAGCTCCGCTGGCCGACAGTGGCTTCCGACGCTTCCTCGCGTTCGCCGTCTACTGGACGTTCGTGGTGCTCCTGGCCTCTCCCTTCGTGTTCCCGTACTTCCTCGACGAGCTGCGGCTGAGCTTCACCCAGGTCGCCGTGTGGTCGACCATCGCCGCGGTGACCTCGATGCTCACGACCGTCGCCTGGGGGCGTGTGGCGGACCGCGTCGGCAACAAGGCCGTGCTCGCGATCGGCACCTTCGTCGCCGGCGCCCTGCTGCCTGCGAGCTGGATACTCGCCGGCGCGACGGGCTGGCTCGGCTTCATCTGGGTGTCCGCGGTGATGGACGCGCTCGCGTGGGGAGCTATCGGACCCGCCATGTTCAACCTCGCGCTGGTCTCGGCTCCGCGCCGGAACAGGGTGGTGTTCATCGCCATGTGGAGCCTCACCACCGGGCTGGCTGGCTTCGTGGGCGGGGCCCTGTCGGGACCGCTCCTACTCGCCTTCCAGTGGCTGACGAGCGCTGCAGGTGGCGAGGGTTGGACGGCGTACGCGTGCTTGTTCGCCCTCTCGGGAGTGCTGCGAGCCTTCGCCTGGGTCCTCTTGCGTCGCGTGCCCGAGGCCAACGCCTGGCGGACCCGCGAGTTACTGCGCAGCATGCGTACGGGGTGGAAGGGGGCGGGTTTCCCCTGGCGCTCGTGATCAGGTACCGGCCTGACGCAGTCCCGCCTCCGTGAGGAGCCAGCGCACCGCGACGTCGTGCCTGTCAGTCGGCAGGCGAGACACCACCAACGCCTCGCGCGTCACCCCGACGGTGGCGGTGCTTGCAGGGATGAGCGGGAGGAGGCGGTCGTAGTAGCCGCGGCCGTACCCCAAGCGAGCCCCGCGCGCGTCGAAGCATAGGCCCGGCACGAGCGCGACCTCTATGCCGTCGAGGTCCACCAGGGGAGCGTCTGCCCGCGGCTGGGGGAAGCCGAGCGGGTGCCTCTCGAGAGCGTCCGTGCGCAGCTCGTGCACGCGCAGCGGCCCGCCTCCTGCGGGCGTTCGCGTGGTGACTAGGCTCGGGCCTTCGGGCTCGTACAGGAGCCCGCCAACGAGTGGGTCGACCTCGCTGCCGAAAGCCAGGTACACGAGCGCCACGCGTGCCTCGCGCCAGATCGGCCACGAGCGCAGCGTCATCGAGACGGCGGCGTCCACACTGCGCTGGGGGTCCGTCTCGGCAAGCGCACGGCGTAGCGCCCGGGCCCAACGGCGCCAGGCGGCCTTGCCCGCGCCGTAGGACGGAGGCTCTGTGGTGGGACCGCGCACGACGCAGCGAGCGTACCCGCTCGTCAGCTGCGCGGCCGTGACGGTCGGCCTCGAGGCCGGCTCGATCAGCGGTGCGCCCCCACAGTCGGCCGGACGACCGCCCACCATGCGCGTGAGGGACGATACTCACTCATGTCCAGCACAGAGACGGTCCTCCACCACCTCGTCGGTAAGCGCTTCGTCGGGTGCGCGCCCGGCGGCACGCGCGTGATGATCGACGGTGAGTCCTCCCACAAGACCGGCATGGGCCCCATGCAACTCGTTCTCAACGCCGTCGCAGCTTGCGCCGCGTACGACGTCGTAGAGATGCTGAGGAAGCGCAAGTTGACCATCCGCGCCTACCGGGTGGAGGTGGTGGGTGAGCGGCGAGACGGTACTCCCTCTCCTCTAGTCAAGGTGCTGACGCGTCACGTGTTAGACGTGCCGGGGCTCGACCAGCGCACCGCTGACCGCTTCGTGGAACTCGCCGTGACGAAGTACTGCTCAGTGGCCAGCAGCCTCAACGCGGAACAGCTCTACGAGGCCGTGCTGGAGACGAGCGACAGCAGTCCCCCTGACGAAGGCGCCGAGGGCTTCTCCGATGCAGATGCCGCTGCGGCGGCTGCGGGTCCGGTGGGTCCGCCCACCGAGGAGTCTACGGCCGATGGTTGATCCCGCCACGCGTCGTTCTCGCTGGTAGGCTGACCAAGAGTGAGCGCCTTCGACCTGTTCGATCCCGAACTCTACTTCAACCGCGAGCTTGCCTGGCTCTCGTTCAACGAGCGCGTGCTGGACGAAGCGCTCGACCGCGACAACCCCCTGCTGGAGAGGTTGAAGTTCCTCGCTATCGTGGGCTCGAACCTCGACGAGTTCATGATGATCCGCTACGCGGGCCTCAAGGAGCAGCAGGCTGCAGGCATCGAGAAGCGCTCTTTCGACGGCATGACGGTGGAGGAGCAGCTCGCGGCCGTACGGAAGCGCGTGCATCCGATGGTCCTGTTGCACCGCCAGGCACTGCGCGACGAAGTGCTGCCGAGCCTGGAGCGCCAGGGCGTGCGGATCGTGCCGATCAGCGAACTGTCGGCGGGTGAGCACGAGGTCGTGGACCGCTTCTTCGATCACGAGCTCTTCCCCGTGCTCACTCCCTTGGCCGTCGACGCCTCGCACCCGTTCCCGCGCCTCCCGAACCTCTCCTTCTCACTGCTGCTGCAACTCTTCGACGAGCTCAGCGGAGAGGAGCGCACCGCCGTGGTGCAGGTGCCTTCGGTGCTGCCGCGCTTCGTGCGCCTCCCAGGTCCCGACCAGCGTTTCGTGATCCTCGAGGACGTGATCCGAGCCAAGGTCTCAGCGCTCTTCCCCGGCCACGTCGTGCGCAGCGTTCACGGCTTCCGGGTCACCCGCAACGCCGACATCGAGATCGCCGAGGACGAGGCCGACGACCTGCTACACGTCATCGAGGACGAGGTCCGCCGGCGCCGCTGGGGAGACGCGGTGCGGCTCGAGGTGATAGCGGACATGCCCTCGCAATGGCGCGAGCACCTGCGGCACACGTTGTTGCTCGAGCCTGGCGACGTGTACGAGGTCCCGAACCACCTCAACGTCTCGGACTTCATGGAGTTGGCGCAGCTCGATCGGCCCGACCTGCGCGACCCGCCCTTCGTGAGCCGCCTGCCGACCGAGTACCGTCAGGCTGGAGGGGTCTACGAGGCCATCCGGCGGCAGGACGTGCTGGTCCATCACCCCTTCCACGCCTTCGATGCGGTGCTGCAGCTGTTGGAGGAGGCCGTCGACGACCCGGACGTGCTCGCGATCAAGCAGACCCTGTACCGGGTAGGGAGCCGCTCTCCGGTGGTGGCAGCGCTCGCGCGGGCGGCTGGGAACGGCAAGCTGGTGACCGCGCTCGTGGAGCTCAAGGCGCGCTTCGACGAGGAGAACAACATCGTCTGGGCCCGCGAGCTCGAGGCCGCTGGAGTTCACGTGGTGTACGGCTTCGCGCGACTCAAGACGCACTGCAAGGCGCTCCTCGTGGTGCGCCGGGAGCGGGAGCCGGGCGGCGGTAGCGTCATCCGCCGCTACGTCCACCTGGGCACCGGGAACTACAACCCTGCCACCGCAGCGCTGTACACGGACTTCGGCATGCTGACGTGCGACGAGGAGATCGGCGCCGACGTCTCCGACATGTTCAACCTGCTGACCGGCTTCAGCACGCAGAGTAGTTGGCGCAAGCTTTGGGTGGCGCCGAAGACGCTCAGGGAGGAGTTGCTCTCGGCCATAGAGCGCGAGGCGGAGCACGCCCGCGCGGGACGTCCCGCGGCGATCTTCGCGAAGATGAACAGCCTCGTCGACCCCGAGGTGATCCGCGCTCTGTACTCGGCGTCGAGGGCGGGCGTGCCGATCCAGCTCATCATCCGCGGCATCTGCTGCTTGCGGCCCGCGGTGCCGGGCGTGTCCGAGACGATCCGCGTGCGCAGCGTCGTCGGGCGCTTCCTGGAGCACTCCCGCGTGACGTGGTTCCGCGACGGTGGCCGAGACACCATGATGGTGGGCTCGGCGGATTGGATGCAGCGCAACCTTGACGCCCGCGTGGAGGCGGTCTTCCCCGTTGAGGACCCTCGGCTGCAACGCAAGCTGCGCCAGGTGCTCGACCTGCAGTGGCGCGACACCGTCAAAGGACGTGAACTGCACTCTGACGGCGTCTACCGTCGTGTGCCTCGGAAGCGCGGCCAGCGCAAGCTGAACTCCCAACAGCGTCTGCTGGAGCTCTCGGCCAAGCGCATGGCACAGTCGTGAAGAGCCGTTCAGGCCTTGATGGGTCCGGGTCCACCTCGAGGGGGTTCGCTGGCGCCAGCCTGCCCGGCCGCGAAACCCGTCTGTAGACCCATCAGGTAGCCGAGCTTGAGCATGAACAACAGCGTCTCCTCGTCGCCGGCGGCCACCCGCTGGCGCACGTACTCGACGGTGCCCTCTGGCAGCGAGATGGCGTCGATCTCGTCGGAGTAACGAGCGCGCATCTCGGCGAGGAAGGCTTCGATCATCTTGGCGGCGTCGTCCATGGTTTCGCAGACGATCGTACGACGCCTAGGCCGTCAACGCCGCCACCCGGGCGGCAGGAACCACACCTCGGTGCCGGGACCAGCCTGGGCCAGCTGCCAGAGGTCGCGTGGGTCGACGACCCCAGGAACCGCGTAGCCCCCGGTGCGGCCGCGGTCCGAGAGCAGCACGACCGGCTTGCCGTCGGCCGGCACCTGCACGGCTCCCCAGGGAACACCTTGAGAGCGCACCTCGTGCCGATCGAGGGCCAACGCGGGCCCGTCGAGTCGAGCCCCGGTACGGTCGCGGGTGTCCAGGTGCCAACTGCGCGCCATCAGCGCCTCGAGCTCGCGCGCCCCGCCCTGGGGACCTGGGTGCACGCGCAGGTACGCCCTGTCGCCGTAGCGCGGCAGGCCCTTCCAGGGGACTTGCGCGGCGACCGGCCCGGCCGCGCCGAGCTCGTCGCCAGGGATCAAGGCGCGGCCCAAGCCGGCACGGACGTCGCTGCTAGGCACGGCTTGCAGGTCGGGATGGACCGCCTCGCGCCATGGCCATGCGACGCCGCCGGCGACGGCGAGGTAGCTCGTTCCGCCAGCGCTTCCGCTGGCAGGCCTGACGCGCAGGCTGGCGCCGCTGGTTAGGTGGAGCACGCGCCAGGTGTCGGCCGGGACGCCGCTGACGCTGAGCCTCGCGCCTCCGCCGGTGACCACTACCTCCACCGGGCGCAGCGCCTCGAGCGTCAAGTGAGGGACTATCAACTCGACGGCGGCGCTGCGCCGGGGGGCTCCCACGATCTCCTGAGCCGCGTCGCGGGCTGCTGGGTCCAGTGCGCCGGCTTGCGCCATGCCCAGGTGTCCGACCGCCCGGCGCGGCAGAGCCTGCAGCGTCGCTGCGCCCGGCCACACCTCCACCACCCGCAGGGCCGGGTCTTCGGCGCTCAGTGGTTCAGCCTCGCCGCTCGCTGTCGCCGGCTCGCTAGGCGTGCGCGCGTGCGTGGGCTCGAAGCGGACGGTGTCTCCCCCGCCTAGCAGTGCGGGAGGAGACCTGCTTACGTCGAACAGCTTGGTGTCGGTGGTGCCGATGACCCACCATCCCCCCGGGCTGCTGCTGGGGTAGATGCCCGCCTGCCCACCGGCGATGGCCACCGCGCCCGCGGGGATGTGGGCGCTGGGCTTGTCGCGCCGCGGCAGCGAGAGTTCGGGCGGCAACCCGAGGAGGTACGGGAAGCCCGGCGTGAAGCCGATGAAGGCGACCGTGTAGACGGGCTCGGCGTGTCTCGCGATCAGCTCCTCCCACGGCATCCCGGTGGCGCGTTCGAGTTCGCCTCGCTCGGCCTGGACGCCGTACGAGACGGCTATGACGTGATGCCTCGGGGCGAGCCGAGGTGCGCTGGTCGTCACGGTGCCGGGCCGCGCATCCGGGGAAGAGCGGGTCGCGTGCAGCCAGTGGAGCACCTCCTGCTGGTCCGCGCCGGCGCGGTGCTCGGCCAGCAGCCCGGTGAAGCCGGGTATCAGGTCGTGGACGCTGCGTGGCCGATCTGTCAGCAGCTCGGCGCGGCGCTCGGCCAGGCGCAGCGCGTGCTCGGCCGACGGTTCGGCCTCGGCCTCCAGGTACACGGCGCCAGGGCCGGCCGCACGGGCCGTCCAGCCCAGCCCGCCGGCGTCCTCGAAGCGCTCCTCCTCCGGCGGCCCCACGTCAGGCCGAAGCGGGCCGCAGGTCGACGCCGGCGGCTACCAAGGCGTCGCGCACCCGCCTAGCGGTGCGGACCACGGAGACACCGTCCCCATGGAGGCAGAGCGTGGCGGGGGAGAGCCGCAACCAGCTGCCGTCAACCGCTTGCACGCTGCCGTCGCGCGCGAGCCGCACCGCGCGCTCGGCGATCTCGGCGGGGTCGGTGAGCAGCGCCCCAGGGCGGTAGCGGGGAACCAGTGCACCGTCGGGGAGGTACGCGCGGTCTAGGAACGCCTCGGGCAGGACACGCAGGCCAGCGCCCTCGATCAGCTCCTCGGCCGTCGAGCGCGAGCGCACCATCACCGGCAAGCTGGCGTCGAACGCGGCGACAGCCTCAGCGAACGCCTCCGCAGTCGCGGGGTCCTCAGCCACCGCGTGGTAGAGCGCGCCGTGTGGCTTGACGTGCCGCAGCGGCTCACCTTCGGCGTGACATAGCGCCTGCAGCGCGCCGAGCTGGTAGAGCACGTCGTCGCGGACCTGGTTCGGCGGCAGCGCCATCGGAACGCGGCCGAAGCCTCTCAGGTCGGGATAGCTGGGATGAGCGCCGACCGCCACGCGGTGCGTGGCCGCCAAGCGGATGGCCGCGCGCAGCGAGGAGGGGTCACCCGCGTGGAAGCCGCACGCCAGGTTCACGGATGTGAGCGACGGGACCAGCGCCGCCTCGTCGGCCACCTGCCAGCGTCCGTACGACTCGCCGAGGTCGCCGTTCAGGTCGATGACCATGCCGTCATCCTACCGGCCGCGAGGGCCGACGTGCCGCCTTCTCAGTGCTCCAGGACGGCTCGCAGGAAGGCCTGGGTGCGCGGGTTCGACGGGGCCGTGAAGATGGTCTCGGGCGGACCCTCCTCGGCTACCTGCCCGTCGTCGAAGAACACCACCCGGTCGGCGATGTCGCGCGCGAAGCTCATCTCGTGCGTCACGATGAGCATCGCCATCTCACCCTCCTTCGCGAGCTTGCGGATGATCGAGAGGACTTCCCCGACGAGCTCTGGATCGAGCGCGCTGGTCACCTCGTCGAAGAGCATCACCTTGGGGCGCATCGCGAGCGCCCGCGCGATCGCGACGCGTTGCTTCTGGCCCCCCGAGAGCTGCGCAGGGAAGGCCTCGAGCTTGTCCCCCAGGCCCACCATGTCGAGGAGCTCCGTGGCGCGCTGCGTCGCTTCGTCCTTGCTCAGTCCCAGCACGTGGATCGGCGCCTCCGTGACGTTGCGCAGCACCCGCATGTGGGGGAAGAGGTTGAAGTGCTGGAACACCATGCCGATGTTGGTGCGCACCTTGCGAAGGTGACGCTCGTCGGCCGGTACGAGGCGCTCACCCACGCGGCGATGATAGAGCTGCTCGCCGTCGACGATCACCTCACCCGAGTCGGGCCGCACGAGCGTCATCAGGACCCTCAGGATGGTGGTCTTGCCCGAGCCCGATGGGCCGATGATGGCCACCTTCTCGGCCGGCCCGACGTCGAAGTCGAGCTCGCGCAGCACGTGCACGTCGCCGAAGCTCTTGCTCACCTTGCGGAAGCTGACGATCGGTTCCGCGGAGGGCTTGGCGGCGCCAGCGCCGAGGTCTTGCTCGGATGCGTTGTCAGCGGTGGCGTGCAAGGCGGGCCTCCAGGCGGTTCACGAGCAGGGCGGATGGGTAGGAGAGGAGGAAGAAGATCAGGCCGACCAAGGTGTAGGGTTCCACGTAGTTGAAGGAGCGCGCGCCGATGATCTTGGCGGTCTGCATCAGCTCGGTGACGGTGATGGCCGAGAGCAGCGGCGTCTCCTTGAACATGACGATGAAGTAGTTGCCGAAGGCGGGCACCATGGGCGGGATCGCTTGGGGCAGCACTATGGCGCGCCAAACGTGCGTGCGCCCGAAGTTGAGCGCCGTTGCGGCCTCCCACTGGCCCTGCTCGACGCTCGCGATGCCGGTGCGGTAGACCTCCGAGAGGTACGCCCCGTAGTGCAAGCCCAGGCCGATGACTCCCGTGGAGAAGGCGTCCAGGCGGATGCCGTACGCGGGCAGCATGAAGAAGAGCACGTACAGCTGGACGAGAAGTGGTGTGCTGCGCAGGAACTCGACCGCGAAGCCGGCTGGCCACGATACCGCTCTGGGTCCGCGGCGCAGCAGGGCGAACAGCAAACCGACGACCACCGCGACCACGAAACCTGCGACCGTCGCCTGCAGGGTTATGACCGCGGCCCTGAGGAGTTGCGGGAGGATGCTCAGCGCGAAC
>SKSV01000397.1 GCA_007122815.1 Trueperaceae bacterium
AGCCCCGCCAGCGGGAGCAGCCAGCCGAGCGCCTCACTGAATGCTCGCGTCGACCCTCGCGCCTGACTCACGACTGCTCCGCCATGGCGCGCTGCACCTCGTCACGCAATGCCTCCCACACGGCACCGGTGAGCGCGGCGAAAGCCGGCGTAGCCATCACGCCCAGGTCGCGGGGGCGAGGGATGTCGACCTCGATCACGGTCTTGAGCGTCCCCGGGTGCGCGGTCATGACAACCACCCGGTCACCGAGGAACACCGCCTCGTCGATCGAGTGAGTAACGTACAGGACGGTCTTCCGCGACTCCTCCCAGAGCTCCAGGAGCTCCTCCTGGAGCACCGCCCGGGTCTGCGCGTCGAGGGCGCCCAGGGGCTCGTCCATCAGCAGCACCTGCGGGTCGTTGGCCAGGGCACGGGCGATCGAGACGCGCTGCTTCATGCCTCCCGAGAGCTGCGCGGGGTAGTAGTCGACGAAGCGGGTCAAGGCGACCTTGTCGATCCAGCGCCGCGCCTCCAGTTCGCGCCGCACTCGCGACCATCCGCGCATCTCCAGTCCGAAGGCCACGTTCTGGAGCACCGTCTTCCAAGGGAAGACGGCGTACTCCTGGAACACCACGTTTGCGAGCGGCTGCTTCGGGTCGGGACCGGGCGTGATACCGACGTGACCGCCGGTGGCGTGGTCCAGTCCCGCCAGGATCCGCAGGAACGTCGACTTGCCGCACCCGGACGGACCGACCAAACACAAGAACTCCCCCTCCGCGACCTCGAGGTCGAAGTCCCGCAGGGCGGTCATCCAACCTCGGCTGGTCTGGAAGCGCTTCTCAGCGGCGCGGGCGACGATCTTGGCCGGGGTCAATCTTCGACGCGACCTGACCTCTCCAACGCCCACTCGATGAACGAGGGCTCCACCACGTCGCCCAGGTCGATCGGGGTCTCGTAGGCGGTGCGGCCGTTCTCGCGATGCACACGCTCCACGTCCGCCAGGCCGTCCACGGGGATCGCCTGGTTGGGGTCGAAGACCACCGGCGCGCCGGCGCGCAGCGCCTCCTCGGTCGTGCCAGGCAGGTACGAGAGGAACGCGTCGAGGTTCTCGCGTGAGTACAGGTGTTCCCCCTGCATGGCCCTCGAGGCCTCCAGGAGCGCCAAGGCGAAGCGCCTCGCAGCCTCGGGGCGCTCCTCGACGAAGCGACCCGAACCGACGAAGGCCACGGTCATCAAGCCGGGCGTGAGGTCCTCCGCGAAGGGGACCGCGAAGCCGCTCGCTTCGGCCTGGTCGGCGAACGGCGCGCCGAGGATGCCGGCGTCGATCGCACCCGACTCGAACGAGAGGGGCATGTCGGGGTTGCCGACGTTGACGAGGTTGACGTCGAAGATGCTCAAGCCGCCGCGCTCCAGCGCCTTGGCGGCCAGGTACTCGCCCCCCGAGCCGGGACCACCGGCGACGGCGACCGTGCGACCGCGCAGGTCGGCGATCGAGACCACCTCGTCCTGGAGGTCGGCGCGCAGCATCAGCTTGGTCGGGCTCCCCTCGAACGGCTCGAGGCCTCCCGGAGCGATCACGCGGAGGTCGAGACCTTGAGCCCAACCGTTCCAGAGGGAGACCACTATGGCGATGCCGCCCACGTCGATCTGGCCCTGCTCGAGGAAGGCGATGGCCTCGGTGCCCGAAGCGACCCGGTCGATCTGCACGTCCAGACCGTAGGCGTCGAAGATGCCGCGCTCGGCCGCCACGTAGAGGGTGCCGAACTTGGTGATGGGCACGTACGCCACGCGCACAGTCTCGCGCGGCGAGAGCGGCTCGGCGGCGCCTCCTTGCGCGAGCGCGGTTCCGGCGAGCAGCGCCATGGCGATGAAGAGCGTGTAGAGGACTCGCATGGTTTCCCTCCCCTTCAGCGGCCGCACGCCCGAGGTAGGCCGCGCAGCGATCAGGTGAAGATGCTACCCCGTCGCCCGAAGCTTGGTCCGGTGCGCGCGGCGGCCGCTCGGCCGTGTTCCCCACGACCGCGCGCTGAGGGCTAGAATGCGCATGCTTTGAGTGTGACCCCGGACTCCCAGCGCAACCTGACGGTTCGGCGAGGCCCGTGACACCGGGCCTCGGCGTGGCGTTCGTGGCGGGCGTGCTGTCGTTCTTGTCACCCTGCGTGCTGCCGCTAGTCCCCACGTATCTCGCCTACATCGGCGGGTCGGGCGGCGCCAAGCGCGCCCTGCTGCTGCGCAACGCGGTCTTGTTCATCCTCGGCTTCAGCCTGGTGTTCGTCGCCATGGGAGCTTCGGCCAGTGCGCTGGGCTCGGTGCTGCGCGAACACCGGCAGGTCCTGATGGTGGTGGGCGGAGTGCTCGTGATCGCCTTCGGGTTGGTGATGCTGGGTGTCATCAGGCTTCCGTTCCTCTACCGCGACACACGACGACCGTTCGGAACCGACACGAAGCCCCAGAGTCCGTGGGGGGCTCTGGCACTCGGTAGCGCCTTCGCGTTCGCCTGGACTCCCTGCATCGGGCCCGTACTGGGCGGCATCCTCACGATGGCTGGTGCCAGCGGCACGCTCACCACTGGCGTCGGTCTCCTGGCCGTCTACTCGCTCGGGCTCGCCGTCCCGTTCCTGCTCGCGGCGCTCGCGCTCGACCCCTTCCTGCGCGTGGCCCGAGGACTCCGGCCCTACCTGCCTTGGGTGGAGCGAGGGGCGGGGGTACTGCTCGTGGTGGTCGGTCTGATGATGATCACCGGCACCTTCACTGCGCTCAACCAGCTGCTGTTGAGGCTCACCCCCGACTGGCTCTTCCAACGGATCTGAAGACGTGAGCGAGCCGAACGCCGTCACGCTGAGGGCTCTGGTGCGCGGTTACGGGCGCAGAGCGGTCCTCAAGGGCCTCGACCT
>SKSV01000017.1 GCA_007122815.1 Trueperaceae bacterium
CTCAGGCGCCAGGGTGTGAGGCTGGTGGCCACCAGCCCGGCTGCGGATCGCGACTACTGGTCCACCTCGTTGCTGGGCCGTGTGGCGATCGTGGTGGGCGCCGAGCACGAGGGACTCGACGAGCATTGGTTGAGCGCAGCCGACGAGGTCGTGACGATCCCGATGCGGGGCTCCGCCGACAGCCTGAACGTGGCCACGGCGGGAGCCCTGGTGCTGTTCGAGGCGCTCCGGCAGCGCAGCGC
Source organism: Trueperaceae bacterium (assembly GCA_007122815.1). Lineage (GTDB taxonomy): Bacteria > Deinococcota > Deinococci > Deinococcales > Trueperaceae > CSSed10-48. The sequence goes on from SKSV01000017.1 coordinate 243, forward strand.
GCAAGCCCTCTGAACTAGATGGGTTGCCTCTCGCCGGCCATCACGCGACGCACCAGCGCGCGGAAGTCCTTGCCCTCCAGCGGCTTCGGTATCAGGGCGTCAGCCTTCGCTTGGCGCGCCAACTCACGTGTGTTGTTGTCCTTGTGCGCAGTAAGGATCACGACCGGAACGTCCTTGAGGCGGTTCACGCGCTTCATGCGCGCGCAGACGTCTATCCCGCTCATGTGCGGCATGTTCACGTCGAGTATCGCCATGGAGGGCGTGTGCTCCTTGAGCCAGGCGAGCGCTTCACGGCCGTCCGCCACCGTCACGACTTCGTACCCGTCCGCCTCGAGCACCATCTCGACGACCACCGCGAAGGCGGTCTCGTCTTCTGCGACCAGGATCGTGTGAGTACCGGCCACGACCCATAGCGTACGCCAAACACGGCGGGCTCGGCGTCCCTACGGCGCTAGGCTCGGCGCCAGCGACGAACCGTGCGGCCGCGGTCGAAGCGGGCGCCCCTGTGATCCCCTACGGTGCTTGGCGACTCTCAGTAGACGATGAGTAGTTCGACGTGCGCTGGTCCGGCACGATCGACGGGCTCGACGGTGGCGACCCCTATCACCACGGGACCCTCCAGACGCAACAGTTGGTTGGTGAACCCCTCGTCCGAAGCTCCGACGTAGATCGGCACCTGTAGCTCGTCCAGCCCCGAGCGCCGCACCAGCCGCAAGGCTTCGGCCTTCAACTGGTTGATGGAGGCGCGGAGGTCATCGTGGGTCACGGGCAGGTCGGAGGTCCCGAGGTGCACGTTGCGGCTGACGAGCAGACGCCCATGTTCGAAGACCCTGGTGTTCTCGATCGCCTCCACCACGACCTCGACCTGCGTGGGGCTGAACTGGTTGCGCGGTGAGATCAACCTCACGAGGTCGGACCCTTCCGTCTCGCTGATGACCTCGACGAGGCTGTTGAACTGCTCCGCCGAGAGGACCACTTCCCCGGCACCCTGGCTCGTCGTGTGGGCGCTCGCGCGCCTGACGAACTCCGCGAGCTCCTCGCGCACGGCGATGGGGTCGTTGGCGTAGATCGCTCCCGAGTAGATGAGCTGGTCGCGCTCGAACGTGATCTCCCCCGAGGCTACCCGGGAGAACTCCTGCTGCACTTCGGAGAGCCGCCGCGACTCCTCTTCGAGCCGGTCCGTGAGACCCTCGACCTGAGCCTGCAGTGCCCGCACCATCTCGTTCCCGGCCAAGATCTCCTCTTGCAGGCTCGTGTTCAGCTGCGCTAGCGACTCGTTGCGTTCCCCCAGCTCGAGGTTCTGCGAGACGAGCTGCTCGTTGCGCGCCTGCAGACCCACGTTCTCCTGCTGCAACGCGGCGTTCTCCCGCTGCAGGGCGAACGTTTCGGCGGCGAGGCCGGCGGCCGTGATCTCCAGTTCGGCGACTTCGCTCGCGATGGTCTCGAGCTCTCGTCCGAGGACTTCGGCCGTCTCACGCAACGCGTCGGCCTCGGCCTGCGCCTGGGCCCTCGCCGCCTCCGCTGCATCCCTCTCGGCGCTAGCAGCGTCTCGCGCAGCTTCCAGCTCGGCGGCCTCGGCGCTGGCCCTGGCGGCGTCCTCCAGAGCGGCGTCCCTGGCGGCCAAGGCCGTGAGCCGATCGGCCTGGGCGCGCTCCAGGGCGGCCTCGACCGTCACCAGGTCGGAGGAGGCGACGTCGAGATCGGCTGCCAAGAGAGTGAGTTGAGCGCGTGTCTCGTCGATCTCCTCGAGTAGCTCGTCTCGTTCGGAGCGGACCTGGTCGCGCTCGGCTGCTGCCGCGTCACGCTCGGCTAACGCCAGGGCCCTCTCGGTCTCAGCCTGTTCGATCACCGCTCGGGCTTCGTCCAGGTCTTCGCGCAACGCGCTCAGGTCGGCGCGCACGTCGCCGAGCTGGACCTGCAGGAGCCGCTCCTGGGCGCGCAGGCTGGCGAGCTCGTCGGCCGTGCGCTGGGCGTTGACGAGGGTCTGGGTAGCGTTCTCGAAGGCGACGGCGAGGACGGCCAGAGTGGTGAGCATGATCAGGATGCCGGCGCCTACACCCACGATCTGTCCCGTGACCTTGGGCCTCGCGCCGAGGACCGTCAGGCGTCTCCTCCCGACCCACGTGCCGAGCCTGTCCCCGGCGTAGGCGATCACGCCAGCCAGGAACACGAGCAACACCACCAGCAAGGCGACGTAAGTCATGAGAGCCGCTCCCCGCTACTCACAGCTGGAAGTCCTGCCCTAGGTAGGAGACGCGCACCTCATCGTCGGAAGCGAACGCCTCGGGGGTACCGTCGAAGCGCACGCGGCCGTCGAACATCAGGTACACGCGGTCGGCGATCGCCAGGGTCTCGCGCACGCTGTGATCGGTCAGCAGCACCCCGAGCCCGCGACGCTCCCGCAGGTCGCGCACGAGCCCCTGGATCTCGCGGATCGACTTCGGGTCGACCCCGGTGAACGGCTCGTCCAAGAGGATGAAGCGCGGGTCGATGGTCAAGCTCCGCGCGATCTCCAGGCGCCGTCGCTCCCCACCCGAGAGAGTGTCGGCGCGGTGCTTGGCGAGGTGCGCGATGCCGAACTCCTCGAGAAGCGCATCGGCCCGTCGCGCCTGCTCGGCGCGGTCGAGCGACTGGAACTCGAGGATCGCCAGCAGGTTGTCGCGAACGCTCATGCGCCGGAAGGCGCTCGGCTCTTGCGCCAGGTACCCGAGGCCCTGGCGGGCCCTGCGGTGCATCGGCCAACCGGTCACGTCGACGCCGCCCAACGCGATGCGACCGGCGTTGGGGCGGACGAAGCCGACCATCATGTAGAAGCAGGTCGTCTTGCCGGCACCGTTCGGCCCCAGCAGCGCGACTATCTCACCCGGGTCGAGGCGCAGGTCGACGCCATCCACCACCGCCCTGCGCCCATAACGCTTGACCAAGCCGGCAGCTTCGAGGCTCGCCCCAGCCGCAGCGTTCAACTCATCCTCGACTGCCGGTGCGGCTAACGACATACGAGCGTCATGGTAGCACCGCGCTCATGAGCCTCTCCCTCTGGAGCCGGCGCGCTCGGCGCCCTCGCGCGCTCAACCCTCCAACGCCATCAGGAACGGCTCCTCGATAGCGCGGCAGAGCCAGCGTAGGAAGCGCGCGGCGGAGGCGCCGTCGATCAGGCGATGATCGTAGGTCAAGGCCAGGGGCATCGTCAGGCGCGGCACGAAGCTCTCGCTCTCCGAGTCCCACACCGGTTCCATGCGCGAGCGCGAGACGCCCAGGATCGCCACGTCGGGCGGATCGACGATGGGCGTGAAGCCGTGACCCCCGATGCCGCCCAGGTTCGACACCGTGAGGTTGCCGCCCTGCATGTCGTCGGGCCCGAGCTTGCGGTCGCGCGCCTTCTCGGCGAGCTGGCCGAGCTCCACGGCGAGCTCGAGCACGTTCTTCCGATCGGCGTTCTTGATCACCGGGACCAGCAAGCCCCTATCGGTGTCCACCGCCACGCCGACGTTGACGTAGCGCTTGTACACGATCTCGTTGGTCTCGACGTCGAGGCTGGCGTTGAAGTCGGGGAACTTCCGCAGCGCCGCGGTCACGACCTTGATGAGCATCGCGGTGGGTGTGAGCTTGGTCCCGAGGTCCTCCGCGGCGCGCTTGTAGCGCTGCCGCAGGGCCTCGAACTCGGTGGCGTCGGCGCTGTCGAAGTGAGTCACCATGGGAACCGTCGCCCAGGCGTTGGTCATCGCGCGCACGGTCGCCTTGCGGATGCCGGACATCGCCGCGCGCTCGGTCTCACCCCACTGGGAGAAGTCCGGTAGCGGTACGGCCATGGGCGCCTGCGCGCCGGCGGCCGCCGACGCAGTCTCAGGCGCGCCTCCGCTGGCGAAGCGCTCCACGTCCTCCGCCGAGATGCGACCTAGCAGCCCGCTGCCGGCCACCCCGCGCAGGTCCACTCCGCGTTCGCGAGCCATACGCCGCACGCTGGGCGCGGCCGGGATCGGGCGTCGCTCGCCGTCGTCTGGCTCCACCGTCGCTACGGGGCCGGGTTCACGCTCGTCGCCCTCGGTGGCGGCTCGCTCGCCAGTAGCGTCATCCTCGGCGCGCTCGTCCTCGGCGGCGTCATCCTCGGCGGCTTCGCCTTCGGCAGCGTCAGCCTCGGTGGCTTCGCCAGCGCTCCCGGCTTCCGTGTCCGCGTCATCGGCGCCGGCGTCGCCGGACTCGTCGACGCTCAAGATCACCTCGCCGACCTTCACCTCGCTGTTGGCCTGCACGTGGACCTTGCTGACAACGCCGCCCACGGTCGACGGCACCTCCACCACGGCCTTGTCGGTCTCGAGCTCCAAGACGCTCTGATCGACCTCGATGCGGTCGCCTTCGGCCACCAGAACGGCGACCACGGTGCCGACGTCGATTCCCTCTCCGACGTCGGGAAGCTTCATTTCAGTGGACACGATGCGACAGGCCTCCTTATCACGCCAGGAACGGGTCGAGCTTCTCGGGGTCTACAGCGAGGTCGGCGATCGCCTTGCTGACCGTACTGGCCTCGAGCGCTCCGTCGTCCGCGAGCGCCTTGAGGGTGGCGACCACCACGTGAGCGGCGCTCACTTCGAAGTGATCGCGCAACTCGGGGCGCGCCTCGCTGCGCCCGAAGCCGTCGGTTCCCAGACTCACCATCTTGCGTCCGGGCAGGTGTCTGGCGAGCGCGTCGGGCAGCACCTTCATGTAGTCGCTCGCCGCAACGATCGGTCCCTTGCTCGCAGCTAGCTGCTGCCGCAAGAACGGCTCGCGCGGCTCGTCCTCCGGATGCAGTCGGTTCCAGCGCTCGGCCGCGAGCGCATCGCGCTGCAAGGCCTTGTAACTGGTCGCGCTCCAAACGTCGCAGGCGACCTTGTAGTCGTCCTCGAGGATACGGGCGGCCTCCAGGACCTCGTTCAGGATCGCACCTGATCCGAGCAGCTGCGCGCGCAGCTTGCTGCGCTTCTTCGAGCTGGGCCGGTACCTGTAGAGACCCTTCATGACGCTCTCGACGAGCTCTTCACGCTCCAGGTGCTCGGGCGCGACAGGCATCGGGTAGTTCTCGTTACCCACCGTCACGTAGAAGAACGCGTCCTCTTGCTCCTGGTACATCCGCCGGAGGCCTTCACGGATCACGATCGCGAGCTCGAACGCGAAGGCGGGGTCGTAAGCGTAGAGGTTGGGAACCGGCAGCGCCAGCACATGCGAGTGACCATCGACGTGCTGCAGCCCTTCGCCCGCCAAGGTCGTTCGTCCCGCCGTGGCGCCGATCAGGAAACCCCTCGTGCGCATGTCGGCCGCGAGCCACACGAGGTCTCCCACACGCTGGAACCCGAACATCGAGTAGTACGTGTAGAAAGGCACCGTCGGCACGCCGTGCGTGGCGTACGCCGTGCCCGCGGCGATGAACGAGCTCATCGAGCCCGCTTCGGTGATGCCCTCCTCGAGGATCTGGCCGTCGCGGCTCTCCTTGTAGTACAGCAGGTTGTCGCTGTCGACCGGCTCGTAGTTCTGACCGACCGAGGAGTAGATGCCGATCTGCCGGAAGAGCGCCTCCATGCCGAACGTGCGAGCCTCGTCGGGGATGATCGGCACCACGAGCTTGCCCCAACCCTGATCGCGCAGGAGCTTGCGCAAGATGCCCACGTACGCCATCGTCGTGGAGACGGCACGACCCTCGGTGCCGGCGAAGAACTCCTCGAAGAGCTCCTCCGGAGGTGGCGCGACCGCCTCGACCTCCACCCTCCGCTCCGGCAAGTACCCGCCGAGCTCGGCGCGCCTCTCGGTGAGGTAACGGTACTCGGGCGAGTCCTCTTGCGGACGGAAGAACGGGTGCTCGGAGAGATCGTCGTCGCTGATGGGTACCTCGAAGCGGTCGCGGAACTGCCGCAGCGCTTCGACGTCGAGCTTCTTCTGCTGGTGGGCGACGTTCATCGCCTCTCCCGACTCGCCCAGCCCGTAACCCTTCACGGTCCGCGCCAGGATCACCGTTGGTGAGCCCTCGTGCTTGAGCGCCCGATCGTAGGCAGCGAAGACCTTGTCGGGGTCGTGACCCCCCCGGTCGAGCTGTGCGATGTCCTCGTCGCTCCAGTCTTCGATCAGCTTCTTCAGCTCGGGAGTATCGAAGAACCGCTCACGCAGTTCCGGCGCCCCAAAGGCGGCGTAGCGCTGCGACTCACCGTCGACCAGGCGGTTGAAGCGCTTGACCAGCTCGCCATCCTCGTCCTTGGCGAGGAGCTCGTCCCACTTGCTGCCCCAAGCGACCTTGATCACGTTCCAACCGGCGCCGCGGAAGATGCCCTCGAGCTCTTGGATTATCTGCCCGTTGCCGAACACCGGACCGTCGAGCCGTTGGAGGTTGCAGTTGATCACCCATATCAGGTTGTCGAGCTTCTCGCGCGCCGCGAACTTGATCGCCCCCAGCGTCTCGGGTTCGTCGGTCTCACCGTCGCCGAGGTAGGCGTACACCTTGCCCTTGCCCTCTGGCTTGAGTCCGCGGTTCTCGAGGTAGCGGTTGAAGCGAGCCTGGTAGATCGAGACGATCGGGGCTAAACCCATGGACACCGTGGGGAACTCCCAGTAATCGGGCATGAGCCATGGGTGCGGGTACGACGAGAGGCCCGGCTCGTCCTGTAGCTCACGCCGGAAGTTGCGCAGTTTCTGCACGTCCAGGCGGCGCTCCAGGTACGAGCGCGCGTAGATGCCTGGGCTGGCGTGACCCTGGAAGTACACCTGGTCGGCGTCGGGCCCGGCGTCGCGGCCTTTGAACACGTGGTTGAAGGCGACCTCGTAGAGCGTGGCCGCTGACTGGTACGTGCTGAGGTGACCGCCGATGCCGTCCGAGTACTTGTTCGCGCGCACCACCATCGAGACCGCGTTCCAGCGGATGAGAGTCTTGATGCGACGCTCGATCTTGCGGTCACCCGGGTAGGGAGGTTGCTCCTCTACCGGGATGGTGTTCACGTAGGGCGTGGTGGAGCTGAACGGCACCTCCACGCCTTGGCGCTGGGCGTGCTGCTCGAGTCGCTCGAGGATCTCGGTGACGCGGTCGTCACCACCGCTCGAGAGCACGTAGTCGAGCGACTCGAGCCACTCGCGCATCTCGATGCGCTCGAGCTCGGAGCGCTCTTCGTCCGTCAGCTTCGCGCGTTCGGTCTTCTTGACCTCTTCGTGGGCTTCGGCCACAGATCGCTTCCTCTCTCGCAGGCACGAGGCGGGTCCGTTTCGACCGGCCCCAGCGGCATGTTAGGCCATCAGCGGCCAAACGCGTGCTCACCTGAAGGGGCTCAGGCCGCGCAGCTCAACATGCTACCCCGTGCGCTCAGCGCGTCGACAGCTAGGCGGCGACAAGCGGTTGGTAGATTGTCCCGAGGCCGGCGCCGCCCGCCCGCACCCTCCGCGCGACCAGGAGCCCACATGCCCGAACAGACTAGGCTGCAGCTCGAGTCGGGTGACTTGTCGTTGGTGCTCGCTGACCGCGAAAGAGGGAGCGTCGTCCAGGACGAGCTTCGGGGGCGCGGAGGGAGGGTCCTCACCGCGTTCGCCTGGCGCTTTCTCCCGACCGACGACGCCCCCGTTCACGGTCCAGCGACGCTCACTACTGAGACACACCGCTGCTTGACGCGGGTGACGATGCCCGCCCGCGGCGACGGTGACCTGGTCGTGACCCGCGACCTTAGGCTGCGCCCGGACGGGTGCGACGAAAGGCTGGACCTGGAGAACACGGGCGCCAACCGGCGCTCGCTAGCCGTGGAACTGGCGTTCGAGGCAGCGCTCGTGGTCGGCGTAGACCTACATGAGGTAAGCGTCGCCGTCGCTGCAAGCGCGAGCACGCTCACCCTGCGCTTCGACCAACTCGCCGCCGCGCACCCGGGCGGTGCGGACTGGGAGCTCTCGCTCGCGCCCGGCGAGAGGATCGCCCTGAGCGCCTCGGCTACGCTCTCGGGGACCGACCCTGTAGCGGGTGACGCTGGGAGCGAGGAGTAGTGGACCATGGACTCTCGTGCCGATCTAACCTGTCAGCCGTGCGGGGCACCACTTCTCGGGGCCGATGCCCGCTGTGCTACCGACCTGGGCTCAGGCGCCTCAGCGTACCCATCACCACCGCCACCGCCCGCTCGGCTGCTACCGGCGTGAAGGACCGGAAGTCGACCTCGGCCGCCTGGTCGGCGGTATCCGAGACGCTGCGCACCACAACCCAGGGCAAGCTCCAACGCGAGAGGACCTGAGCAACCGCAGCACCCTCCATCTCAGCGCAGCTCGCGCCGAAGCGCTCGCGCAGCTCCGCCGCGCGCTGCGCCTCGGCTACGAAGACATCGCCAGAAGCCACCCGCCCTAGCAGAGCGCGTACGCCGTCGCGCTCGGCGACCTCCTCGGCCGCCGCCAGCGCCGCTCCGCGCAACTCTGGATCAGCTTCCCAAGAGAGGGGCTCGCCCGGAACCCGGCCCGGCTCGTAACCGAGCCCCGTCACGTCCACGTCGTGCTGAACCGCGTCACGGCTCACCACGATGTCACCCACGCGCAAGCTCGGGTCGAGCGCGCCGGCCACCCCGGTGACGATCACCCGCCCGACGCCGGCGGAGGCCAACGCCTGCGCGAGGGCTGCAGCGTTGACCTTGCCGATACCGCACGTCGCCATGACCACGGGGGCTCCCTCGAGCGTCGCTTCAACGAGCTCGAAGGGTCCCACAGTCTCGCGCCTCACGGCATCTGCCAGTGCCATCAGGTGCTCGAGTTCCTCAGGCATCGCGCCGATCAACCCGGTCGGTCCCACCGCACTCAGCCTACGCGGATGTGTCATCTCGCAGGGCTGTTGAGGTACACCAGGCGTCCGAGGAAAGCTCCAGCCACCAGGAAGGGCGGCGCCAGGATCAGCATCAGCCAATCCGTGGTCAGCTCGGGTTGGAAGCGCCTAGCGACCTCCACGCCAAGCGTGAGCATGCCGCCGGAGATCAGCGTCATCAGGATCGGCTTGGGCGCGTCGCGGCGCATCAACCAGAGCGTGGAGAAGTAGGCGAAGAGCAGGTAGAAGCCTGCTCCGGTGAGGCTGCGGAGCACGTCCATCTCGCCCTCGTGCTCCAGCGGGACGGCGCTCTGCAGCACGATGAAGAAGACCGTGACCATCATCAGCACGGCGCTGAAGCGACCCGGGCGTTTGCGCTTGGCTTCCGGTGTCGCGGGTGCGGGCTCCTTGGCCGGCTCATCACCGCGCTTGCGTGCCTGAGCGCGCTCGCTGGCATCTTGCCGGCGCCTGCTGCGGCGCTCGCGCAGCGTGGCTACCTTCGCCTTGCGTTTGTCCCGGCGTTTCTGCCGCTCCTTGTCGAACTTCTCGTCCTGCTTCTTCTGGGCGCGGCGTAACTCGCGGTTCATCATATGGGCCAGTCTACGTGCCTTCACCGTGAGGCCGTGCCGGGCGGTGCTAGCATCCAGCGCATGAGCGCCGAGCGCAACGAGCTCCTGAACGAACTCGCACGCCGTCACGGCACCCCGCTCTGGGTCTACGACTTGGCTCGTATCGACCGAGCCCTCGCGAGCCTGCGCTCGGCGTTCCCGCAGGCGGTGCTGGCGTACGCGGTGAAGGCCAACGGCAACGGCGCTGTGCTGCGTCACCTAGCTGCGGCCGAGATCGGCGCCGAGGTGATAACTGTCGGCGAGCTAGCACGAGCCCTGTGCGCCGGCATCGATGCAGAGCGCATGGTCGTGGGCGGCCCGGCCCAAGACGAGGCGCTGCGCCACCTGGCGCGCGAGGCGGGGGTGGCCCGTGTGAGCCTCGACTCGCGCTCGCAGTGGCTCGCGTGGCGTCAGGACGACGCCTCCTGGCCCGCGAGCGCGCGGGCCTTCGTGCGCGTGAACCCCGCCCTGGACCCGCGCACCCACGAGCACATGGCCGTCGGCAAAGCCGACTCGAAGTTCGGGCTCGCTCCAGGACAGGCGCTGGAGCTGGCCGAGGAGCTCGCCGACGCCGGGTCGCTGGCGGGCTTCCACGTGCACGCCGGTTCACAGCTGACCGACCCTGCCGTGCACGAGGGTGTCCTGAGGGTACTGGCACTGCTCTACGACGCCATGCCCGAGGCGCGGGAGATCGATCTCGGAGGCGGCTTCGCGCTGCCTGGGTACCCGCTGGAGCGCCTGAGCGAGTTGCTCGACGAGCACGTGACGCCACGTGGGCTGCGGCTCTGGCTCGAACCCGGGCGGGCCTTGGTGGCGGACGCCGGGGTCCTGTTGACGCGAGTACTGCACGTCAAGACTGGGTCCCGCAGGCACGTCATCGCGGACGCCGGCATGGCCGACCTGCTCAGGCCCGCGCTGTACGGGGCCCGGCACCCGATATGGCCCGTGAGCGCGCGTGGTTCGCTACCGCTCGCTACCGACGTCGACGGTCCGCTGTGCGAGAACGCCGACCGGCTCGGCCGCGACGTGGAGCTCCCGGAACTCTCCGCCGGGGACGTCCTGGCGGTGGGTTCTGCCGGCGCCTACGGGTTCGGCATGGGCTCGCACTACGCCTCTCACACGTTCGCCGCGGAGGTCGTGATCGAGGCTGACGGCAGCACGCGTCTGGTGCGTCGCCGCCAGTCCCTGGAAGCACTCTGGGCCGACGAGCTGGAGCCGGCCACCACGGACGGCCGGCA
>SKSV01000014.1 GCA_007122815.1 Trueperaceae bacterium
GTGTCGTACGCCTCGTAGCGCCAGTCCCCGAGGGCGCTCGCGCCGGGCACGCGCCGCAGCACGTCGGCCACGCCGAACCAGGCTCCGTCGGCGAGCGGCGCCTGGGCGATCGCGTCGACGCCGTCGCGCATCAGCTCGGCGACGCGCTCGACGCTGCCGGGCGCGAGCGGGTCGAGCCGCTCCACGCGTTGGCCCTGCGCCTCGAGGTGCGCGAGGTAGGCGCCCTCGTGCCGGCGTCCCAGCTCGGCCAGGAGGTCGGCGTCGGGGTCGCGGCCGCGCTCGGGATGCGGGCGGCCGAAGGCGCGGTCGACCTCGAGCCGGCTGGCGTGCGTGCAGGCCGTGAAGGTGGTCAGGTCGGTCGGCGTCAGCCGGAGGGTGCCGTCGTCGGTCGCGCGCATGCTGCCTCCTGGGAGCGCACCGTACCGTGGGGTGCGGCATGGGGCGACGAGGGTGGAGGCTCCTGCCTACGGCCGACGCTCCGCTGCCGTGCGTGCTGCGGCACACGCCTCGGAACGGCCGCGGCGCTCGGTCCCGCTCGTCGATGCTCGCACCATGCGACGACGCAAGAACGGGGCAGCACGCGCGCACAGGCGAGCGCCGCGGCGATGCCGTCATCCGGGTGGGTGCACACGAGCGCAGACTGATACTACATGTAGTATCATTCAGGATGGCGTGTGGACGGCGTGACCGAGCGCTGTGCCCGACTCGTCCATCGGGCCCGCACGGCGCCAAACGCGCTTCGGTTCCGCGATGCCGTTCGTGTTGCGCGCTGCATAGGAATGGAACTGGAACGCGTCACCGGATCGCACCACATCTTCGTGCACCCCGGCGCGAGGCTCGTGGCGAACCTGCAACGCACCAAGGGAGGTTCGGCGAAGGGATACCAGGTCCGACAGCTCGTGCGGATCCACGACACGTTGATCGAAGGAGACCCTCACCATGCACAGCCACGATGAACGTTTGAACCGCTACAGCCGTCGGGTGTTCTACGACGCGGACGACGCCGCGTACATGGCCGTGTCGCCCGAGTTCCCGTCGCTCTCAGCGTTCGGGCCTACGCGAGAGGAGGCGCTCACCGAGCTCGACGCGGCGATCGAGGGGACGCTCGCGACCCTGGCACGGCGCGGTTGGCCGATCCCGAACCCCGAACCACCTCCAGCACCCGGCGATGTCCCCAGCGGGCGCTTCGTCGTCCGGATCCCGCGGACGCTTCACGCCACGCTCGTCGCACATGCCCGAGAGGAGGGGGTGTCGTTGAACCAGTACGTGTCGTACCTCCTTGCAACAGGTACGGGGCACGACACCGCGTTCGAACCGGCCGCGTCTCAAGCGCCCGAGCCCGCCGCACCAGCGTCACCCCGCGCGAGCGCACGGCCGAGCACGAAACCGGCCCGCACCGCCTGAACCAGCTCCAAGCGGCATCCATCCCGGCCGTGAGCGTGGTCAGGTCGGTCGGCGAGAGCGCCGCGACGCACTTGACGGCGGCGGGCGCCGGTCGCACGATGATGGCCCCACCGCCTGCCGTATCGCCTCGTCGCCCCCATCGTCGCCCGGCACGCTTCGGTGGCGGGATCGGAGGCAGCGATGACCGATCGTGACGACGCACTCGTGGCACCGACCGACGTTCGCGGTCGCGGTCGCGGCGAGCCGATCGTGCTGGTGCCCGGCGGGCTGACGGGCTGGGCCAGCTGGCTGCCGCACGCCGAGCGACTCGTCGACGCCTACCGCGTGGTCCGCACGCAGCTCCTCGGCGTCGACCTCGGGCTGCGCGGCGAACCCCTGCCCCTGGGCTACGACCTGCGCATGGAGACCCGCGCGCTCCTGCGCGCGTTCGACGCCGTAGGGCTCGCGCAGGCGCACGTGGTCGGCTGGTCGTACGGCGGTGGCATCGCGCTCGACCTCGCGCTCGAACGGCCCGAGCGGGTGCGCACGCTGACGCTCGTGGAACCGGCCGCACCGTGGGTGCTCGAGGGCTTCGACCGCGTCGACCCGACCTTCGAGGCCTCGCGCCGACTGATGGCGTCGCTCGATACCGACGAGGTCGGCGAGGATCAACTCGAGGCCTTCTTGTACGACGCCGGGATCGTCCCCGTTGGCGACGACGCGCGAAGCCACGAGGGCTGGCCGAGATGGGTCGAGCACCGACGGTCGCTCCGCGCCGCCCCCGCCGCCTACCGCCATCAGGACGACGTCCGCCGGCTCGCCGGCCTCGATCTGCCGCTGCTGCTCTTCAAGGGCGTCGGGTCGACCACGTTCGATCGCGCGATCGTCGACCTGCTCGTCGCGGCGTGTCCCGACGCCCGTGCCGAGGAGTTGCCGGGCGCGCACGTCCTGCCGATCGTCTCGATGGACGCGTTCTTGGCGACCTTGACGGCATTCGTCGACGAGCACCCGATCGAAGGCTGATCGAGCGGTCCTGCGACGCGCCCTGGTCGACACCGGTTCGACGCCCGCTCTTCGGCGGCGTGTCGGACTGCGCACGGTAACGTCGTCGCACCGGGCGCGACCACACGCGCAGAGAGGACACCGCCGATCACCGCAACGCCCCCATCCATCACCGTCGTCGGCGACACGCACGTCGAGCTTCGCGGCGTGAGCAAGCGGTTCGGGTCGACGCTCGCCGTCGACGACCTCGATCTCGCCATCGCCAAGGGCTCGTTCACGACGCTGCTCGGGCCCAGCGGCTGCGGCAAGACCACCACGCTGCGCATGCTCGCCGGCTTCTACGAACCCGATCAGGGCGAGATCGCCATCGCCGGCGTGCGGCAGAACGAGGTGCCGCCCAACCGCCGCAACGTCTCCATCGTGTTCCAGGACTACGCCCTCTTCCCCCACATGACCGTGCTGCAGAACGTGAGCTACGGCCTCA
>SKSV01000105.1 GCA_007122815.1 Trueperaceae bacterium
CAGCAGCAAGCCGGTGACGGTCATGCCCATCGACTGGCCGAAGTCGCCGAGCCCGCGCTCGTAAGCGTTCTCCGGGATGATCCTGGGCGCCAGTACCAGGTATGCGATCAGGTTCCATACGATGCCCGCGAGCGCCAGGAGCACGAACGGTGCGAGGTTGCCACCGAGCGCCTCGAGCGAGAGAGTGCCGAGCGCCGCCACGATGATCAGGTCGAGCGAGAACCCACCAATGCGGTTGATGAGCTTGCGGTCGACCATGTTCGCGCGACCGGTGCGGTCGAGCACCAGTTGCAGCACCACCCCACCCAACATGGCGAGCGGGAACAGGGGCATGTGAACGAGCAGCTCGACGCCACCGTCGCGCCCCCAGGTCGAGCGCTCCAGCCACGCCAGGGACTGCTGGAGCAACCAGCCGAGGCTCACCGCAATGGCGACGTAACCCACGTGGACGGAGAGCGGGTCGGTGGTCTGTCCCTCCTGGCGCACCACGCGCTCGCGCTCCTCGAGGTCGTCGAGGTCGTCGTCCGTCTCGCGACGGGCGGCCTCGACCGGGTCGCCGGCCTCGTTCAGTGTGATCCGACCGCTGCGGATGCCCCAGTTGACCAACACGGTGCCGATGAGGACGCCCGCGATCAGGCCCACCGTGGCGAGACCGAGAGCGAGGTCGGCCCCCTCGGGGAACCCGAACGTCGCGAAGGTCTCGGCCAGACCGGCAGCGGTGCCGTGACCGCCCTCGAAACCGATCTCGATCAACGCTCCGGCGATCGGGTCCAGCCCGAAGACGGGAGTGAGCAGCAGCAGCGCGAGCGTTATGCCCACCACGTACTGGCCCCAGGCGATGGCCTGTCCGAGCGAGACCTGCGGCCCCGCGATGCGCCAGATGGCGCGCAGGCCCGGGATGGTCTTGCCGATGAAGAGGCTCGCGAAGACCACGCTGATCAACAAGCTGGGCAGGCTACCCCAGACGTCCAGCACGGCCGCGGGCAGCAACCCGCTGTGCCCGGCCTCGACCAGTCCGACCAGCGCCAGGATCCCGCCAAGCACCTGCGGGCCGAGCAGCAGGGCGAGCACGCCAGCGATCACCGATGCCGGCAGGAACAACGCGCGGAACAGCGGCACCGCGCCGCGCACGAGCTTGGCGGCGACCAGCGCCAACCCTGCCACGAGGAGCGCGACGAAGACGTCGGTGACGGTCAAGTGTGGCACCTCCTGGAGGCCACTGCCGCAACTGCGGGCGCGGTTGCGGGCAACTGCGGGCACAGTTGCGGGCGCAGCTACGCGCGCAGAGCACGGCCGCGACCCAGTCTACGGGCTATCTAGCCCTCGCAGGACGCCGCCCGAGTGCGTTAGCCTCTCCCCGTGCTGGCCTTGTCGCTGCCCAGCCCCTACCTCTCAGGCGCACGAGACGACCCCGACGCTAGCCTCTGGCAGAGCCTCCTCGGGCCGCCAGAGGCCGCGCTCGCCGAGCTAGCCGCGCTGGGGGTGAAGGCCATAGAGCTTGCGGACGTGCGCGGCCACGTGGACCCAGCTGCTGTGACCCGCTCGCTGCTGCTCGTCCAGGATGCCGGGCTAGAGCCCCACGCCCACCTCTGGATCCCGCGAGGGTTCGACCCGGTGCGCCCACCGGTAGCGTTGATCGCGGTGGTGACGGCCTTCGAGCGGCGCGCGCAGGGCCTCGCCGCAGCCCGCTGCGCAGCCTGTGCCGTGCACGGTCACCGGCGCAACGACCCTGGAGCCCTGGTGTCCAGCGTGCGAGACCTGCGCGCGCTGAACGCCTGGTTGGCCACGCACGGAGCCTGCGCGGCCCTGGAGGTCTGCCGCTTCAGGTCGGAGGGGCCGCTTGGCGGGACCTACGCGGAGGTCGTGGAGATGGCGCGCGCGGCCGGCCCCGAAGTAGGGATCACCTGGGACCTCGGGCACACCACCTGGAACCACCAGCAAGGGCTCGACCGGCTCTGGCCCGGACCCGCCTTCCTCGAGCGGGTCGCTCACGTCCACGTGCACGACGTGGGCGCGAACGGCCGCACCCACTTCCCCCTCGACCAGGCTAGGGCCGCGCTCGAGGGCTTCGTGGAAAGACTCAAGGGCGTCGGCTATTCTGGCCTGTGGGATCTCGAGGTGTATCCCGAGCGTTGGGGGGGCAGCACGAGCGAGAAGCGGCGCCGGCTGGAGGCGAGCCTGGTGAGGCTGGCGCGAGCGACGGCTTGAGCGAAGCGACGCAGCCACCTTCGGACGCACCCCGGAACGCAGTGCTGGACGCGTTACCCTGGCCCGTGGCGGTGCTTGCGACCGATGGCACCATCCGCTACGTCAACCGCTCCTGGCCGGACGCCACCCAGGAACTTGGCCGCCACTTCGCTCAGGTGCTCGCGAATAGGCAGGAGCTGCCGCCCGGTGTGGTCAGTTCACTGCACGACGCCATAGCCGCGGCACTACAGGTGCCGGGGCAAGAGGCGGTGCTGGAGTTCGCCGAGGTGGGAGATCCGCCGGCCCGGTGGTTCCGCGTCCACTGCTCGCCGGTGGCTGGCGGGGGGGCGCTCGTAGGCATCGAGGACGTCAGCTCTCAGCGTCAGCGCGAGCTCGAGTTGGCTCTGCAAGCCGATCACGACCCCCTGACTGGGCTCGCGAACCGGCGGCGCTTCATGAGCGAAGGCGCGAGGATGCTGGCGCTGGCGAAGCGCCGCGGATCGGGCATGGCGCTGCTCTTCATCGACCTGGACTCCTTCAAGCTGGTTAACGACCGCGCCGGGCACGCCTTCGGAGACGCCGTGCTGCAACAGGTCGCCACTCGGCTGAAGGCCGGGGGCCGCTCCGGTGATCTGCTCGCGCGTATCGGTGGCGACGAGTTCGTGGTCCTG
>SKSV01000004.1 GCA_007122815.1 Trueperaceae bacterium
CAACTTGCGCGAAGTGGCCGAGGGGGCGAGGCTGCGGGCGCGGGATCAGGCGCGGATCGCAGCCGAGGAGGAAGCCGCCGCGCGATCGCACCAGCGCCTGCGTGAAGAGGCTGCCGCGCGCTTGGAGCGGCTCGAGCGCGCCATAACCGAGTCCCAGGCCCCGCCCGACGCGCCCGACGTCGAGACCTTACGCGCTTCCGCCGAGGCGGCACGCGCGCAAGCCGAGTCGGCCGAGCGTGATCGCTTCGAAGCTGACACGCGGTGGCGTGAGGCCGAACGCCGGGCCGCCGCCTCCCGCGAGGCACTGGCCGTCGACGCCGAGCGCCGCAAGGCCTACGCGAGCGATCTCGAGCGTTACCGCGCGGCGCAGGAGGGGCTGCAAAAGGCACGAGCCGAGCTCGAGCGCGACGAGCTCGCGCTCGCTGAGGCGCTCGAGAGGAGCGAGCGGAGCGAGTCTGAAGCGAGCGCCGCCCAGGCTGCGGTACCCACGGACCTCGCCGACGTTCGCACCGCGTTCGAAACGGCCCGGACGAGCCTCTCGGGTGCCGAGGCCGAACTGGAGAACGCCATGCGGCGCCAGCGTGAGACCGAGAGGCTGCTCGAGGAGGTGCGGTTGACGCTCGCCAGACGCGAGGTCGCGCTCGAGTTGGCGCAGGAGGAGGCAGCGACGCTGCCTGCGGGTGTCAGCCCTCTCGAGCTCTCCGAGCGGGCGGCTCGGGCACGTCTGCGCGAGGTCGAGGCCTCGCTGGAGGCCATCGGCCCGGTCAACCACCGGGCCGCGCGCGATCTCGAAGAGAGGGCGGCTAAGCTGGAGGGCCTGGAGAAGCAGGTGGGTGAGGCCGAGGCGGCCGCCAACGCGCTCGAGGGAACGCTGGAGCGCCTGGACCGCGAGACCACCGCAGGCCTCAGCGAGGCGATCCAAGCGTTGCGGCTCTCCTTCGGCCGACACGTTCGCGATCTCTTCGGCGGCGACGCGCTGGGCGAGATCGAGGTCGACCAAGAGGGGCCGCGGCCCACCGGTTTGCGGATCCGCTTGACGCCTGCGGGCAAGCAGACCCAGTCCCTCGGCCTCCTGTCGGTGGGGGAGAGGACGATGGGCGCCTTGGCGTTCTTGTTCGCCCTCATGGCGCGCGAACGCGGCGGGCTTCCGATCGCCGTGCTGGACGAGGTGGACGCGCCGCTGGACGAGGCCAACATCAGGCGCTTCTGCGGCTTCCTTGAGCGCCTGTCTCGCGCGGGCACGCAGTTCGTGCTGATCACCCACCAGAAGGCCACCTTCGAGGTCGCCGACGCTCTTTGGGGTGTGACGACCGAGGGAGGCGTGAGCCGCGTCTTCTCTATCAGGCGCGACGGGCGGCAGGACCCGCTCTTCGGAGCCGAGAGTGAGCAGCAGCGTCACGACAGCGCCTGAACGCTGGGATGGCGTCGCGGTGGAGAAGCACGGTGGTTGGACCTCTCGAGCGTTCGGGGCGCGCGCTATTCCAACTTCGCGGCCCGCGCTGCTATCGTGCCGCCTAAGACGCCAGTCGCCCAAGGTCCTCGTGTTCGCTCCAGGAGGTAGCAGCGTGAAGGCACTAACGAAGTCCGCCATCGTCGTCTCGCTCATGGCCGCTCTAGGCCTCGGGCTCGCGCAAGCGCCTGCCGGGCCGGCGACCAACGTCCTCCTGATACTCGATGCCTCGGGGTCGATGTACCTGACGCTCGACGACGGCGAGTACCGCATCACCGCCGCCAAGGAGGCGCTCACGACCTTCGTCAGCCGCCTTCCCGACGCGCAAGACCTCAACGTCGGCCTGCGCGTCTACGGTTCGCGTCTGCCCGCCCTGCACGAGGACGCCTGCGAGGACAGCGTCCTGGAGGTCTCCGTGGCGGGCTTCGACAGAGACCTGCTGCTCCAGAGCGTTCGTGAGACCCAGGCGAAGGGCGCCACGCCGATCGCCTACTCGCTCGAGCTGGCGGCCGAGGACCTGCGCAACGCCGAGGGTCGGAACATCGTGGTGCTCGTCACCGATGGCGCCGAATCGTGCGGGGGAGACGTGCGGGCTGCGGTAGAGCAGCTGCATGAGCTGGGGGCCGAGGTCGACATCCGCATAGTCGGCTTCGCCCTGAGCGAGGCGGACGCTAGGAGCTTCGAGGGACTCGGCACGTTCGAGAACACCGAGAGCGCTGCTGAGCTCGCGGCAGCTTTGGGTCGGGCGGTCGAGGTCGCTCCCGTAACGGAGACCCACGACGTGGTGGTCACCCTCACGCGCAGGGGTGAGCCGGCCGTGGATGGCGCCAGCGTGCGCTTCGTCGACGGCGTGAGCGGCGAGGCAACACCCTTCACGATGACCGGGCCAGGGACCTTCGAGACCGAGCTCCCCTCGGGCAGCTACCGCGCAGAGGTCAGTGACGCCTTCGCCGGCGCTCAGTTGACGGTGTCGGGGCTGGCCGTCGCTGCAGGAGCCGAGAACGCCTTCGCGTTCGAGCTCGAGCCCGCCACCGAGGTGGCCATCACGGTGTCGCCCACCGACCCCTACGCCGGGAGTACGGTGCAGGTCCGCTTCCAAGGCGCTCCCGAGGCGGGACGCAACTGGCTTGCCATGGCTCCTGCGGACGCCGACGACAGCGTCTACCTGGACTGGGCGTACGTGAGCGGCAGCTCGGGCGAGGACACCCTGACGGTACCCGATGAGCCCGGTGCGCTCGAGATCCGTTACCACCTGGTGTTGCCCGAGGGCGGTACTCGGGTGATCGGCCGCAGCCCGGTGTTCACCTCGTTGCCCGTTAGCGCCCAGCTCGAGGCGCCGAACGAAGTCGCGGCGGGTTCCGAGTTCGAGGTGGTGTGGTCTGGTCCGGACAACTCGGGTGACTA
>SKSV01000252.1 GCA_007122815.1 Trueperaceae bacterium
CCTGGCGGCGAGTTCGACGGCATCGAGATCGCCTTCAAGGGGGGCCAGGTAGGGCGCCCCGACTACTTCGCCACCGCACTGAACGGCGAGGTAGCAGCGCGAGCACAGAGAGGGAGAACATGAACAAGCAGACAGTCGCCATCATCGGCGCAGCCGGGAAGATGGGCGAGCGCATCTCGCGCATGCTCGTAGACGATCCCGATTACCAGCTCTTGCACGTCGAAGCCGGCGAGAAGGGTGTCGCCGCACTCGAAGCACGCGGACTGAGCGCGGTGCCGATCGAGGAAGCGACGCGCCAGGCGGACATCGTGGTGCTGGCGGTGCCGGACACGCTGATCGGCTCCATAACACGCGAGATCGTGCCCGGCCTCGAGCCCGGTGCGATGGTGATCTGCCTAGACCCCGCCGCCCCGTACGCTGGTGAGCTGCCGGAGCGAGCCGACATCACGTACTTCCTGACGCACCCCACCCACCCGCCGCTCTTCCAGGAGTTCGAGAGCCTCGAGGCTCAGCGCGACCACTGGGGCTTCGGGACGGCCAAGCAGTCGATCGTCAACGCCCTGATCCAGGGCCCCGAGGAAGACTACGCTCGCGGCGAGGCCATCGCCAGCAGGATGTTCAGACCGATCCTTCGCTCGCATCGCTGCACCCTGGAGCAGATGGCCATCCTCGAGCCCGCCCTCTCCGAACTCGTGACCCTCAGCTGTGTCGACACGATGCGAGAGGGCATGCGCGAGGCCGTGCGCCGGGGAGTGCCCGAGGAGGCCGCCCGCGACTTCCTGCTCGGCCACATCAACGTCGAGCTCGCGATCTGGTTCGGCGCGATCGACTGGGAGGTGTCGGCCGGCGCGAAGCTGATGGTGCAGGAAGCGCAGCGGAAACTGCTGCGCGACGATTGGAGGAAGGTCTTCGAGCCGGAGAGCATCAGGGAGAGCGTGGAGACCATCGTGGCGGGCGGGCGGCCCCCGAGCGGCTGAGCGGCAGCGGGCCCGCCCACCTCGGGCGGCGGTGCTTCAGCGTAGCGATCAGGAAGGGCGGTCACGGTCTTGGAGACGGGTGCGCGAACGTACCTCGAACGGCAGTTCTCCCTCACCGGGAAGGCAGCCTTGGTGACGGGCGCCAGTGGCGGCATCGGGCGGGCGTTCGCAGCCGCCCTGGCCGGCGCAGGCGCGCGGGTGTGCGTTCACGGGCGCTCGAGGGAGAGGCTGCGCGAGACGGAATCCCTCATCGCGGAGGCTGGCGGAGAGACCGTTTCCTTCACCGCGGAACTGAGCGATGTCGAGTCGTGCCGCGAGCTCGTCGATCTGACTCACGAGACCCTTGGTGGCCTCGACATCCTCGTCAACACCGCGGGCATGAACCGCCGCAAGCCGATCGAGCAGGTGACCCAGGACGACTTCGACACCGTGATCGCAGCCAACCTCAGGAGCGCCCTCTTCGTCAGCCAGGCGGCCTACCCGATCATGAAGGCCGCTGGCGGCGGCAAGGTCGTGCACGTCGGCTCGGTCACCTCCAACTACGGCCTGGGCGGCGTCGCCACCTACGGCATGAGCAAGAGCGCGCTTGCCCACCTCACCCGCAGCATGGCCGTGGAGTGGGCCGCGGACGGCATCCAGGTGAACTGCCTCGCTCCAGGGTTCATACTCACGCCGCTCACCGAGGAGCCGATCTGGGGCGACGCCTCGCGGAGTTCGTGGCTTCTGGCCCGAATCCCGGCGAAACGGCCCGGCAGACCCGAGGAACTCGTCGGCGCTCTGTTGTTCCTCGTGGCGCCTGGCTCGAGTTACCTGACCGGTCAGACCCTCTTCGTCGACGGCGGATTCACAGCGGGAGGATGGTGGCGAGACGGCGATGGATAATGCATTCATGGCACACTTGAGGGTCAGGAGTGAGATCGAGCTCGGCGGTGGCGGTCATGACTAGGACGCGACAGGACGGCGAGCGCGTGAGAGCGGGTTCGGCCGAGAAGCCCCGTCAACTGCTCAAGGACCAGGCGTACCAACAGCTCAAGTCGCTTATCACCACCGGCGAGTACCCACCCGGGACCTTCCTATCGGAGAACATGCTGGCCAGTCGACTGGGCATGAGCAAGACGCCGGTGCGCTCGGCGATCGAGCGCCTCGAAGCGGCTGGGTTCCTAGCCGTCTCACCACAACAGGGGATCCTGGTCACGGAGCTCTCACTCGACCAGATCATCGACCATTTCGAGATCCGGGCCGCGCTGGAGACCTACGCGATGCGCCGCCTGGCGGGTAGGCTGACGCCAGACCAGATCACCACGATCGAGGAGAGCCTGGCGGCGCAGTTGGCCGCGGCCGAGGCTGGCGACATGCATCTCTTCAGGCGTCTGGACGCGGAGTTCCACGAGCTCTTCTGCGACTTCCTGGGCAACCAGGAGATCAGCAAGGCGATGTCGGGGCTCAGAGACAAGCTCCATCGCATCATCACGCGCGTGTTCGACGCGCACCCGGGCCGGATGCAGTCCACGTACACCGAGCACGTCGGCATCCGAGAAGCGCTCGCGAGCGGCGACGCCGAGCTGGCCGCGCGGCGCATGGAGGAGCACCTGGAGTGGGGACGCCGCTTCTTGGCCTCTCGTTAGGCTTGCTCCACTAGGCCGGCGGGCGGTCTCGATGCGCCTCCTGGGCGAGCGAGACGATGTGGCGGAACCTGCCTGCGTCCAGCGCGGCGCGCCCCACGAAGAGCCCTTGCACCTCTTCGTGACGCAGCAGCTCACTCGCGTTGTCCGTCGTTACGCTACCTCCGTAGATGATCCGGGGTGCCCGCGCCGCCTCGGACCCGTAACGCTCGGCGAGTGCCGCGCGAATCGCACGATGTCGCTCGAACA
>SKSV01000312.1 GCA_007122815.1 Trueperaceae bacterium
CGCAGCGGCGCCAGCTCGGGGTGCCGGTAGAGCGCGTTCTTGTCGAAGGAGACCTTGGCGTCCAGCGCCAGGACCTCTTGCTGCTTCGTGAGCACGAGCGGGTTGACCTCGACCATGTCGCTGTCGAGCTCGGTGGCGGCGCTGGCCAAGGCCAGGAAGAAGCGGCGAGCTGCCTTGGCGGCATCACCACGCAGGCCCAGGTCCCAGGTCATGCGGTGCGCCTGGAAGGGCAGCATGCCGACGGCGGGGTCGATGAGCTCGCGCAGGATGGCAGCGGGCTGCGAGGCTGCCACCTCCTCGATCTCGGTGCCGCCCTCGGTCGACGCCATCATCAGGTTGCGGCCGCTAGCGCGATCGAGCACCACCCCCAGGTAGAGCTCACGCTCGATGTCGATCCCCTGCTCGACGTACAGGCGGTTGACGCGCTTCCCTTCGGGGCCCGTCTGCACCGTGACGAGGGTGCTGCCCAGCATCCGCTCGGCGAGCTTCCTCACGGCCGCCTCGGCAGCCTCGATACCGCCTTTCAGCCCGTCCAAGACGACGTTCACGCCCGCGAGCGAGGGGTGCTCGAGGAAGCGCCCCTTGCCGCGCCCACCGGCGTGGATCTGCGACTTGACGACGACCACCGGGTTGCCGGTCGCCTCGATGAGTGGCCTGACCGCCGCGGCCGCCTCCTCTGCGTTGGTGGCGACCTCGCCTCGGGGCACGGCGATGCCCCGCGAGCGCATGAGTTCCTTGGCTTGGTACTCGTGGATCTTCAAAGCGGTGACCTCCAGGGGCTGGATCCCGCCCTACGGTACCGGACATCCGCCGACGGGCCAAGGCGGGCCGCGCTACGATGCGAGCGTGGTACGGACCGCCTGGTTGATGGTCGAGGCCAGCGGCGACGGTGCGCCGCGCGAGGAGGTCGCCCTGCAGGGCGTGAGGGCGCTGCTGGCGCGAGGTCCCTTCGTCGAGGTCGACTACCAGACGGTGGCGGACGAGCAGGCGCTGATCCGCAGCCGTCTGCGCCTGATGGCCGACGGCGACGGGCTCGACCTGGTGCTCTCGTGCGGCGGCATCGGCATTGGTCTGCGTGACCGCGTGCCTGAGGCGACCCTGGAGGTCGTCGAGCGGGAGGTGCCGGGGCTCGCCGAGCGCATCCGTCTGGCCGCTGGTGACGCCAACCCCGAGCTAGCCCTCACACGCGGTGTTGCCGGCGTGCGACGGGGCGTGCTGATCGTGAACCTACCGGCCGGGGCGAAGCTCATGGAGGCCGCCCTGGAGAGCGTGCTGGAGCTGCTGCCGAGCGCGGTGGCGGCCGCGCGCGGGAGTTCGGGGGGCTGACGCGGAAGCTCTGAGGCTGGTCCTCGCTTCGCTGGTGCTCCTGCTCGGGCTGGGTGCGGGAGCCATAGGGGTGGTGCTCCCCGCGCTGCCAGCGGTCCCGCTCGCCTTCCTGGGTGTCGTGTTGGCGGGGTGGATCACGGGCTTCGCCGGGATCGACGCGAGCTTCATAGTCTGGGCGGCCGTGCTGACGCTGCTCGCGCAAGGCGTGGACCTGATCGGTACCTGGTTGGGCTCGCGCTACTTCGGCGCGCGCCGCGCGGGCGTGATCGGCGGCGTGATCGGCGCGCTGGTGGGGCTCGTGGTGCTCCCTCCCTGGGGGTTGCTCATCGGCGCGCTTGCGGGCGCGACGTTAGCCGAGTCGCTCGCCGGGCGCCCGGGTGCGGAGGCCATAAAGTCGGGCGTGGGAGCGCTGGTCGGGACCCTCGGTGGGGTGTTCGGGAAGGGCGTCATCCTCCTCCTGATCGGAGTGATGGCCTTCGTGAGGCTCTTCGGGGGCTGAACGCCGAGGGCGCCTCGGTGTGAGTTAGTCTGCCCGACGCGGTAGTCTGCCCGACGCGGTAGTCTGCGCGGCGCTGCCGGAAGCACCGGAGCGCGGGAGGAGCATGGACCCAGTCTTCTTGAGTATCGGCCCGCTGGAGTTGCGCTGGTACGGCGTCTTGATCGCCGCGGGAATCGTGCTGGGCGCGGTCTGGGCGGTGCGGGCAGCACGCTCGCGCGGCCTGGATCCCGAGTGGATGCTCGACACCGCGCCCTGGGCGGTCGTGGCGGGCGTCGTCGGGGCGCGCCTGGTGTACGTGCTCACCAGCCCGGCGGCGTACTTCGGACCCGGCGGGAGCCCCCTGAACGCGTTCGCGGTCTGGGAGGGCGGCCTCAGCATCCACGGCGCGGTGGGCGCGGTCATCGCGGTGTTCGTGTGGCGCGCGCGGGCCCAGGGTCGCAACGTCTGGCGTTACCTGGACGTGATGATGCCGGTGATGGCCCTCAGCATCATCGGTGGACGCCTCGGCAACTTCATGAACGGCACGGACAGCGGTGGTCGCCTCACCGAACTCGGCATCGGCTTCACCTGGCCCGAGCCCGGCACACCGACGCTCGGCGCCTTCGGCCGTCTGGTGTTCGGCGAGCGGCTATGGATGCACGCCCCGCCGGCCTGCCGCGCTCCGTTCGCGGCGGGAGAAGCGTGCGTGATCCACTTGACGCCCATCTACGGAGCGCTCATCGGCGTGGCACTGCTGGGCGTCATCGTCTGGGTGCAGGCGCGCTCACGCAAGCATGGCGCCGTGCTGCTCCACTCGCTCATCTGGTACTCGGTGCTCAGGAGCGTGTTCGAGGAGCCCTTCCGCGACAACCCCCTGGTCTGGAACGCCTACCTGAACGAGTCCGCCGGGATCGGGCTCTTCACGGCCACTCAGCTCGCCAGCGTGGTCGTCATCGCTGTCGCCTGGTGGTTGCTGTGGCGTCGCCCTCTGAAGAGCGAGGAGCCCGACGAAGAGCCGGCGCCGGAGGCGGCGAGTACCGACA
>SKSV01000292.1 GCA_007122815.1 Trueperaceae bacterium
GACCAGGTGGGGCCGCGTCGCCGGCGAGGCCGCGCGCCGTGGCCGCACCGTGTCTGCGATCGACGGTCTGCTGCTCGCGACGGCGGCCCGTTACCACCTGGCGCTGGTCACGCACAACGTCGCTGACGTCGAGGGCTACGGTGTGGCGATCGTCAACCCGTGGGATGGGTGAGCTGCGGGCGCCACGCTCGAGCCCTTGACCAGCGGTACCGGTGCCGGCCACCAGAGAGACGGCGTCAAGACGTGGCTCCTGGGTGCAGCGCGTGACCACACGGATGCGCGTGGGACCTCGTTCGTCCCACGCGCATCTTGTCGCCGCCATCAGCGGCCTGCATCGGTGTCGAGCGGTCGGTCAGTTGCCGATGGTCACGCCACGCAGGTCGAGCGAGTCCTGGGGGTCGACGACGAAGCCCTGGATCGAGTCCTTGGCGCCGATGTTGCTCTGGACGTGGAACAGCGGGTGGCGGTGCTGCCACAGCTTGTTGTACTCGCCCATGACCTCGTACGCGGCCAGGCGCTCTTCGAGCGGCGCGGGCGACTGCGAGATCGAGAACGCCTCGTCGTACTCCGGCGTGCAGTCGATCGCGTACCAGGCACGGACCGTCTGGAAGCACAGCGGACGGTTCTGGAGGTAGCCGACCTCGCCGGTCCGG
Source organism: Trueperaceae bacterium (assembly GCA_007122815.1). Lineage (GTDB taxonomy): Bacteria > Deinococcota > Deinococci > Deinococcales > Trueperaceae > CSSed10-48. The sequence goes on from SKSV01000292.1 coordinate 654, forward strand.
ATGCCAGAGCCGGTGGTCCACATCTCGGTGAGGGGGGGCAGGCCGTCTTCCTTCCAGCGCAGAGCGCCGGTGTTGAGGGCCGAGGTGAACGCCGCGGCGTCCACGCGCTCGAGCGTCAGATCGATGCCGACGCGGCGGAGTTGGAGTTGCACCACCTGGAGGGCGTCGATCTCGCCGGCCGTCACACCGCGCGTGAGCACGTTGAGCGTCAGCCGCTCACCGTCGCGCGAACGGATGCCGTCGCTGCCGACCGTCCAGCCGTCTTCGTCGAGCAGGCGGCGGGCCTCCTCCGGGTCGAAGGGGAGCGAGTGATCGAAGTAGCCGACCGACTCGGGCGGGCCGTGGCCGAAGGCCGGGACGCCGTTCTCGCCGATCACGGTGCTGATCTGGTTGCGGTCGATGGCGTGAGCGATCGCATAGCGGACGTTCTCGGTCAGGCGCGGGTGCTTGATGTTGCTCTCGAGGAACAGGGTGCGGAACGTGGGCGTACGGAACACCTGCATGTTCTGCGCGCGCTCGATCAGGCCCATCTGGTCGGCCGGGACCGTGAAGGCCATGTCGATCTCGCCGGTCAGCAGCGCCAGGACGCGCGCGCTCTCGTCGGGGATCGACTGGAACACGACGCGGTCGACGCCGGCGCCGACGGGGCCCCAGTAGTCGTCGTTGCGTTCGAGCACCACGCGCTCGCCTGGATCCCAGCGCACGAACTTGAAGGCGCCGGTACCGCTCGGGCTCTGGCCGTAGTTGGCCTCGCCGACGGCGAGGTAGTGCTCCATGTCGACGATCATGAAGAGCGCGGCGCCGAGGATGTTCAGGAAGATGAAGTTGGGCTCGTTGAGCGTGACGTCGAGCGTGTACTCGTCGACGACCTCGAGCGACTCGAACGCCGTCAGCAGACCGGCGGCGATGCCGGGCGCCTCGGGGTTCAACATCGTCTCGAAGTTCCACTTGACGACCTCGGCGTTGAAGAGGTTGCCGGTGTGGAAGGTCACGCCTTCTTGGAGGTAGAAGCGCCAGGTGACGCCGTCCTCGAGCAGTTCCCAGTCGCGGGCGAGCATGGGCACCAGTTCGAGGTCGGGGCCGTAACGCATGAGGCCCTCGTGAATCTGATACGTGACCTCGGCCGTCAGGTTGTTCGCCTGGCGGAACGGGTTCATGTCGTTCACGTCGCCTGCGCGGCCGATCGTGAGGGTGGTCTGGGCCGCGGCGAAGCCGAGGACCAGAAGGATCGTGCCGAAGGCTATGAGCCTCTGGAGCATACGTCGTACCTCCTGGAGTGGTGCGTGCGTGAACGGGATCGGATGTGCGCCCGATCTAGCCTAGGCGACGCACATGAAATCGCGTTTCACTCAGCAACGTTCAGCGTAGCGCCGGACCGCGTCCATGTCAATCGGCCAAGCGCACCACGAGGACACACGGCGCGTCCACGGTCGAACGTGACGGTCGAACGTGAACACGCCGACGGGCGCGCTCGGCTTAATCGCGCTTCTTGCCCGTCACCCAGTCGTAACGGATGTCTTCGTCCAAGATCTCCTTGGGCGCCCGCGAGCCGACACCGGCGGCGCCGTCGACCTCCCAGACCGCCCCAGTCACGTAGCTCGAGTACTCCGAGGCAAGGAACAGGACGACGTTGGCGACCTCTTCGGGCTCGCCAGCGCGCGCGAGCGGCAACATCGGGATGCGCTTTTCGAGGCCCGCCTTCATGCCCGGTGGCAGGGGCTTGGGCTGCGTGTCGATCAAGCCGGGGCTGACGGTGTTGACGAGGATGTCGTAGGGCGCCAGGGCGATGGCCGCCACGCGGCCGAGCGCCTCTGTTGCGGCCCGACTCGAGGCGTAGGCGGCGGCACCGGCGCCGCCGGTCTTGGCCGAGCCAGAGGAGAAGTTGACGATCCGGCCTTTGCGCTCACCCTTGATCATCGCTCGGCCGGCGGCCTGTGTCATCAGGAAGGTGCCGCGACAGTTGACGGCGTACACGGTGTCCCACACCTCGACGGAGTAGTCGAGGAACGACTGCTGCGGTGCCACGGCGGCGTTGTTGACGCAGACGTCGAGGCCGCCGAAGCGCTCGACGGCGGTGTCGACGATGCTGTTGGCGCCGTCGACCGCGCTGATGTCGGCGACGATGGGCACCACGTGCTCGCCGTGGCCGGCGCAGGTCTCGAGCAGGCCGGCCTCGTCGCGGTCGGCGGCGACGATGCCGGAGGCACCGGCGTCGACGAACGCGTGGACGAGCGAGCGGCCGACGCCGCGCGCGGCTCCGGTCACGATGACGGTCTTGCCTTCGAAGCGGATATCCATCAAAGAACCTCCAGGTCGGTCGTTGCGGCAGCGCTCGATCACTCGCTCGACGTCGTGGCCTTGCGCAACTGCGGGTTGAGCGCGTCGCGGAGGCTGTCGCCGAGCATGTTGAGCGCGAGGACGAGCACCATGATGGCCATGCCGGGGTAGATGGCCATGTAAGGGGCGGAGAGGAAGAAGCGCTGGCCGCTCGAGATCATGCCGCCCCACGATGGGAACGGCGGCTGCACGCCGAGGCCCAGGTAACTGAGCCCGGCCTCGGCCAGGATCGCGCGGGCGAGTTGCGCCGTCGAGAAGACCAACAGCGAGGACAGCAGCATCGGCGTGACATGCTTGATGATCACGCGCAGATGGTTCGCGCCCAGCGCGCGAGCGGCCGAGATGTAGTCGCGCTCCAGGACGGACAACACCTCGCCGCGCACCAAGCGGGCGTAGCCGGGTATCCCGCCGATGCCGATCGCGATCATCGTGTTGGTCAGTCCTGGTCCGAGGAACGTGATGACGGCCAGGGCGAGGAGGATGCCGGGGAACGCGAGCAGCACGTCGACGACGCGCATGAGGGTGGCGTCGACCCAACCGCCGAAGTAGCCGGCGGCCACGCCCATCACGAAGCCGAACACCAGGCCGATCGCGACCGCGACGAAGCCCACCGTCATCGCCACGCGGGCGCTCACGAGCATGCGGCTGTAGATGTCACGGCCGATCTCGTCGGTGCCGAACCAATGCTCGGCCGACGGCGCCTGGCGCGGCAGCGTCAGCATCTCGATCTCGCTGTAGGGAGCGAGCTGCGGGCCGAACGCGGCGACGACGACGTAGAGCAGCGTGACGAAGAGCGACAGCTGGGCGATGCGGCTGCCGACGACCTCGCGGAGGAGCGGGTTGGAGCGTATGACGGCGCGCATCAGTATCGGATCCTCGGGTCGACGACGGCGTACAGCATGTCGACGAGCAGGTTGACGAGCACGTAGATGATGGCGATCACGAGGATCGCGCCCTGCACCGTGGCGTAGTCGCGGTTGAAGATGCTGTTGACCAGCAGCCGGCCGATGCCCGGGAACGAGAACACCGACTCGGTGAGAACCGAACCGGCGAGCAGGTTGCCGAGGTTGAGCCCGAGCACGGTCACGATCGCGATGCCGGCGTTGCGAAGGCCGTGCTTGTACACGACCACCCAACCCGCCAGGCCCTTGGCCCGAGCGGTGCGGATGTAGTCCTGTTCGAGCGTGTCGAGCATGCTGGAGCGTGTGAGCCGGGCGATCAGGCCCGTAGAGAACGTACCCAACGTGATGCCGGGCAGGATGAGGTGGCGCCAGGTACCCGTGCCGAACGACGGCAACCAGCCGAGATAGAGGCTGAACAGCAAGATCATCAAGAGTCCGAAGAAGAAGTTGGGGATCGACACGCCGATCAACGCGACCAGTCGCGCGATGCCGTCGATCGCCGTATCGCGGCGAACCGCCGAGACGATGCCCAGCGGCACCCCCAACACGATGGTCACGATCATCGCCACCAGCGCCAACTGGCCGGTATAGACCAACGCCTGGCCGATCAGCGTGGTCACCTTGTAGCCCAGGATGTACGACGTGCCCAAGTCGCCCTGCACGGCACGGAGTGCGTACAGTCCGAACTGGACGGGGAGGCTGCGATCGAGGCCGAGACGGGTCCTCGTCGCTTCGATCATCGCCTGGGTGGCGTCCTCGCCGGCGGCGAGCTCCGCCGGATCGCCCGGCGTGAAGCGCGTGACGGCGAAGGTGATGAGGAGGACCCCGAACAACACCGGGATCAACTGGAGCATGCGCTTGCCGATGAAGACCAGCATCGGTCGTTACCCTTCGTGAGCGCGGTGGAGTCTGCCGTCGCCGGTAGCGTACGGCACGAAACGTGGCGTCAGTCGCGCGCGCGGAGCCGAGTTGGCTCCACGCGCGCGACCGGTCGCGGTGGGGTGCGGCAGCCCAGTCGGGATCAGTTCCCGACCGACACGCCGCGCAGATCGAGCGCGTCCTGCGGGTTCACGACGAAGCCCGAGATCGAGTCCTTGGCCGCGATGTTGACCTGCACGTGGAAGATCGGCACGCGGGCCTGCCACTCGGCGGTCCACTCGCCGAGCACCTCGTAGGCCGCCTGGCGCTCCTCGATCGACAGCGGCATCTGCGAGCGAGCGAACGCCTCGTCGTACTCGGGCGTGCACTCGATCATCGTCCAGTTGCGGACGGTCTGCTCGCACATGGGGCGGTTCATCAGGTAACCGACCTCGCCGGTGCGGATGCCGGCGGCGGAGGTCCACATCGAGTGCGTGGGCACCGTGCGGTTCTCGGCCCAGGCGGTGGCGCCGTCGTTCATCGTGCCGACCCAGGCAGCGGTGTCGACGCGCTCGATGGTCATCTCGACGCCGACGGCGCGCAGCTGCAGCTGGATGACCTGCAGCGCCTCGATCTCACCAGGGGTCACGCCACGGGCGAGGTTCGCGAGGCTCAGCCGCTCGCCATCCTTGTAGCGGAAGCCGTCGTTGCCGAGCGTCCAGCCTTCGGCGTCGAGCAGTTCGGCCGCGCGCTCGGGGTCGAAGGGGAGGGTGTGATCGTAGAAGCCGAGCGTTCCGGGAGGGCCGTGGCTGTAGGCAGGGCTGCCGTTGTCGCCGATGATGGTGCTGATCTGATCACGGTCGATGGCGTGGGAGATGGCGTGGCGCACGTCGCGCGTGAGGAACGGGTGCTGTGTGACCATCTCGAGGAACACGGTGCGCAGGGTGGGCGTGCGCCAGACCTGCAGGCCGCCGGTGCCCTCGAGGGCGTCCATCTGCTCGGCGGGGACGCCGAAGATCATGTCGACTTCGCCGGTGCGCAGCGCCAGGACGCGCGAGCTCTCTTCTGGGATGACCTCGAACACGACGCGGTCGACCTCGGCGCCGACGTCGCCCCAGTAGTCGTCGAACTTCTCGAGCACCACACGCTGGCCAGGGTTCCAGCTGACGAAGCTGAACGGGCCGGTGCCGCTCGGGGTCTGCTGCGCGTAGGCGGTCTCGCCGACCTCTTGGTAATGCAGCATGTCGACCATCATCAGCAGTGGCGCGCCGAGCGTGGCCACGAACACGACGTTCGGCTCGTGGAGCGTCACGTCGACTGTGTACTCGTCGACCACGTTGACCTCACTGAAGGCAGCGAGCAAGCCCGCGGCTACGCCCGGATCCTCCGGGTTCATCATGGTCTCGAAGTTCCACTTCACGACCTCCGCGTTGAACGGGTTGCCGCTGTGGAAGGTAACGCCCTCGCGCAGGAAGAAGCGCCAGGTCACGCCGTCGTCGAGCAGCTCCCACGAGGTCGCGAGCTGCGGAACGAGTTCGAGGTCGGGCGTGAAGGTGACGAGGCCCTCGTGCACCTGATAGGTGACCTCGCTGGTGAGGTTGTTGGCCTGGCGGAACGGGTTCATGTTGGTGATGTCGCCAGGGCGGCCGATCGTCAGCGTGGTCTGGGCCATCGCGAACGACGCGAGCGCCAGCGCCGATGCCAACAGCAGCCGGGAGAGTGAGCGTAATGGGATGTGCATGTGGAGTACCTCCTGCAAAGGGCGAGCGCGCGCGAAACACCTTCAGGGACGTGGATGGCGTTGCGTGTGCGGACGGCGGCGTGCATGAAATCGCGTTTCAATGCGCGGATGTGAGCGTAGCGAGCGTCGGCGCCGGTGTCAACTGTGTACTTCTGGTCGGCCGGCGCCGAAGGCACGCTCCCGTCAGTACTGGCGCTCGTGTTCGTAGCGGTTGCGCAATGGTTCATCGCGCAGCAACCGGCTCAGGTTGTCGCAGAACAGGTCGGTGAGCCGCTCGTTCTCACGCGTCGACGTGCTCGCCGAGTGCGGGAACACGATGACGTTGTCCATCGTCCACAGCGGATGCTCCGGCGGGAGCGGCTCGACGGGTGTGACGTCGAGCACCGCACCGGCCAACGGCCCGTCGCGCAACGCCCGTAGCAGTGCAGCCTCGTCGACGAGCGACCCGCGCCCGATGTTGATGAGCACGCTCCCGGGACGCATCGACTGCAGCGCGGCGTCATCGAGCAGGCCGACCGTCGCACTCGTGTGCGGCGCGGCGAGGCAGACGTAGTCGGCCTCTTCGATCATCGCCACGACGTCGTCGGCTTGGTAGAGGCGGTCGACGTGGAGCGACGCCGGATCGACACCGTCCACCGTCCGCTTCGAGCCAATCACACGCATGCCGACGGCCCGGGCGAGCTGTGCGACCATCCGCCCGATGCTGCCGAGGCCGACGATCGCAACCGTCGCGCCCTCGATCTCGGTGCGAGCGAAGCGCTGCCAGTGCGACGCCCGTTGCTGCTTGCGCGCCGTCGGGTAGTTGTTCGCGAAGGCGAGCATGCCCCACAGCGCGAACTCGGCCAGCGGCCGGGCGTGGACGCCGGCGGCGGTCGTGAACTGGGCCTGCGAGCGCTGCAGTTCGTGGTGCGCCACGAACTGGCCGATGCCCGCGCTGGTCGCCTGGACCCAGCGCACGCGCTGGCCGTCGCGCAGCAGCGATGTGGGGTCGCTGTAGTCGAAGTCGAACTGGGCGTCGGCTTGGGCCACGAGGTCGGCCCAGGCGCGGCGTTGGTCGGCGTCGCGCTCGATGCGCACGCCCACGTGATCGCACGCGTAGCGCGGGGCGGCGATAAGCGCTGGTTCGAACATGACGCGCACGTCGGGGTGCACCGCGGCGATGCGCTGGCGGTGCTCCTCTTCGAGGTAACTGCAGATCAAGACGTTCATCAGGGGCGCTCCGCGGCCACGGGCCTCACGAGCGCGTGCGGCCGGTGACCCAGTCGTAGCGGATGTCGTCGTCGACGATGTCGCCACCGGATCGCACGCCGACCGTCGCGCCGCCGTCGACCTCGTAGACCGCGCCGGTCACGTAGCTCGATGCGTCCGACGCCAACCACAACACCAGGTTGCCGACCTCCTCGGGCTCCCCCGCCCGCGCCAACGGCAACGTCGGGATGCGCTTCTCCAGCCCAGCCTTCATGCTCGGGGGCAAAGGCTTCGGTTGCGTGTCGATCAGGCCGGGGCTGACGCAGTTGACCAGGATCTCGTGCGGCGCGAACTCGATCGCGGCCACGCGCGTGAACACCTCGGTGGCGGCGCGGCTGCTCGAGTACGCGGCGGCGCCAGCCGAGCCGCGCTTGGTGACGCCCGACGAGAAGTTGATGATGCGTCCGCCGCTGCCCTGCTCGATCAGCGCTCTGCCGGCGGCCTGTGTCATGAGGAAGGTGCCGCGCGCGTTGACGCCGTAGACGGTGTCCCACACCTCGACGCGCTCGTTCAGGATCGACTCGTGCGGCGCGACGGCGGCGTTGTTGACGCACACGTCGAGGCGACCAAAGCGCTCGAAGGCGGCGCCGACGATCGCTGCCGCGCCTTCCTCGGTGCTGATGTCGGCCGCGATCGCGACGGCCGCGTCGCCGAGGCCGTCGACCGTCTCGCGCAGGCCGTCGACGTCGCGGTCGCCCGCGATCACGTGGGCTCCGGCGTCGACGAACTGCTTGACCATCGCGCGCCCGACGCCGCGGGCGGCGCCGGTGATGATGGCCACTCGGCCACTGAAGTCGTAGGTGACGTTCATGCAGTGCCTCCTATGGGCGCGGTGCGGGATCACGTCGTGGATCCACTTGGGCCACATGGTGAAATCGCGTTTCAGCGAGATGATACCCTGTGCTTGCAGGTGCGTGCGGCGCGAACAAGCGACTCTGGTAGCGTGCAGGCAACCGTAGCGATGGGCTGTCCGTGGCCAGGTTTGCAGCCGCACGGACGCCGGTGGTGCGATCGTCGCCACTGCATCGGAGAGGTGAACGCATGATCGTCCGACCCAATGACACGCCTGAGGAGGGTGGCAAGTACACCGTCCAGATCCTGGCGCGAGCCGTGACGGTACTCGCGACGCTGGCGCGTCGGCCCGACGCCTGGACCCTCGACGAGCTCGGCGAGACGGTGGCCGTCAACAAGCCCTCGCTGCTGCGCATCTTGCGGACACTCGAAGACGCGCGCCTGGTGATCCGCGATGGCGACGGCTACCGGCTGGGGCCGCGCGTGCTCGAGTTCAGCCACGGCTACCTACAGGGCCTCGCGCTCGACGACGTCGCCCGGCCGTACATGCACGGCCTCGCCAAGGCGACCAACCAGACCGTCAGCCTGGCGATCCTCGACGGCCTCGAGGTCGTGTACATCGCCATCGAGCGCGCCCAGCAGGAGATCGGGATCCAGGGCGAGATCGGTGCGCGCCACCCCGCCAACGCCACGGCGCTCGGCAAGGTACTGCTGGCCGACCTCTCGCCCGATGCCCTGCGTGCCACGCTCCACGGCCGCGAGCTGCCGCGCCTGACCCACCGCACGATCACCGACCCGGACGCGCTCACGCGGCAGCTGGTCGCTGTCCGCGAGCGCGGCTACGCGCACGACGACGAGGAGCGCGGCATCGGCATCCGCTGCGTGGCTGCGCCGATCCACCGCGCTGACGGCCGCGTGATCGCCGCCCTCAGCATCGCCGGACCCATCTTCCACATGACCGAAGATGTGGTGCCCGCGTACCAGGCGCTGCTGCTCGATGCGGTCGCGAAGATCTCGGAGCGCTTCGGGCACCGTCGCGGCGTCGCCGCCGACTGACTCGATCCCAGGCGTGCCAACGATGACTCCGACCGACTGACCGCACCAACACTGTGCACCCGGCGCGTGCACGCCGGCGCGCGCACCCCAGGAGGAGACCCATGCCCAACGACGCCACGATCCGTTCCGCCCTGCGCTGGTCGGCGGCCACGCTGCCCGCCGAGCCCGCCACCGGCACCCTCGAACTGCGTTACGCCGACGTCGAAGGCCCCGCCGACGGTCCCACCGTCACCATCACCTGCGGCATCCACGGCGACGAGGGCCCCTGGGGCGCCCTGGCGGTGCAGCACGCGCTCGAGCAACCGCTCACGGCGTTGCGCGGGCGTCTGCGGCTGGTGCTGGCCGCCAACCCGACGGCCGTCGCCGCCGACGCTCGCTGCTCGCCTCTCGACCAGCTCGACCTCAACCGCTCCTTCCCCGGCTCGGCCGCTGGCTCGCACAGCGAGCGCCTGGCCGCCGCGCTGCTCGAGATCGTGCGCGGCAGCGACGTGCTGATCGACCTGCACGGCGGCGGCAGCTGGTGCGTCAACGCCTTCACCTTCCGCTTCCCCGGCGGCGAGGACCTCGCCGCCGCGGTGGGCGCGCCGTTCGTGGTCGACATGCCGCTGCGCAGCGCCCACCTAGCGGGCACCGTCGCCGCCGAGGGCACCCGCGTGGCCGCCGTCGAGATGGGCGGCCGCTCGGTGCAGGAGATGGCCTGGCGCGAGCGCCTCGGCGACGGCGTCGAGCGCATGCTGGCCGCTGCCGGCGCGCTGCCCGAGCGCCTGGCCGCACCCGAGCCCGCCACCCCCGTCACCGAGCTGAGCGTGGTGCGCCCGAGCACGGGCGGCGTGTTCGTGCCGACCCTGCGCGAGGGCGCCATCGGCACGGTCGTTGACGAGGGCACCGAGCTCGGCGTGATCCACGACCTGCACACCATGGAGCCGATCGAGACGCTGGTCGCCCCCCTGGCGCGCACCGCGCTACTGCTCCTGCGCCCACACGTGACGGTGCTCGAGGGCGGGGCGATGACCTACGTGGTGGGGGTGCCGGCGGAGGGGTGAGGCGGTCGCCGCCGACGGCACCCGCCCGTTCGATATCTCACGCACCACGACCCTGAGCGGTGGAAGCATCTGAGCATGCCAGCGACCGAGACGGCCAAGCGCGAAGGCGCCAGCACGATGCAGACCATCCTCGTCGCCATCCCAC
>SKSV01000414.1 GCA_007122815.1 Trueperaceae bacterium
AGGCTGCCCGCGTTGCAGTGAGTCAAGACGCTCTCGACACCGTCGAAGAGGGTCAACGCGTGCTCGCCGATCGCGCGGCACATCGCCTCGTCCTCGGACTTGATCGCGTGCGCCTCCTCCAACAGGCGCTCCTTGAGCGTGGCCACGTCGGCGTCGGGTTGGCTCTCGGCCACGCGGGTGAGGCGGTCGAGCGCCCAGAACAGGTTGACGGCGGTCGGGCGCGAGGAAGCGAGATACTCACGCACCTCGCGCAGCTTGCCCATGAAGCTGTCCCGGCCAGCGTCGTCGGGGACGCCGGCGACGCCCAGGTAGAGGCCGAACGCTGCCGCGCCTCCGATCGCGGGGGCGCCGCGCACCCGCAGCATCTTGATCGCTTCCCAGACGTCCTTGACATCACTCAGTCGCAGGAAGACCTTCTCCTTGGGCAACAGCGTCTGGTCCAGCAGGACCAGCTTGCCCGAATCGAACGTGACGGCCTCGACGCGTTCAACCATGGCTCACCTCCAGGGCGTCGCCAGCGATCCTCAGGACGTCGTCGAAGGACGCGATGCGGGCGTGGGAGCTCACCAGTTCCCGACCGATGCGGATGGCGATCCTCTCCGCCCGTGCTCGCTCGTCGAGGTCCTCGATGGAGTCCAGGTCGGCCACGTGCGCGAAGCCGACGATGCGACGCAGCATCTTGCAGCCGGCGAAGCCGGCGGTGTCCTGAAGCACCGAGTGCATGAAGTCGTCCTGGAATGCGCGGCTACCCCACGACGGGCTGCTCACCTCGGCGAGGCGCCCGCGGAAGCCGTCCTCGAAGGTGGTCCAGGCCGCACGGGCCTCACCCAGCAGGTACCGCCTGTAGTCGAGCCTGCGGTCCGGATCACGCGAGTGGATCTCGTGCGACGCAGCGCTCAGGAAGAGGTTGCCGACGAAGGCTCCGACGTCGAACCCCATCGGCCCGAAGAACGCGAACTCCGGATCGATCACGCGTACGTCGTGGTCGTTCGCCATGATGCTGCCGGTGTGCAGGTCGCCGTGGATCAGCGCCTGGCCGAAGTTCATGAAGCGGTACTTGAGCTTCGCCGCCTCGGCCTTGAGCTGGTCGTCGGCCTGGAAGTCCGCGACGTCGTCGTCGATTCGCGGGTTCCAGCGGTTGCGCGGGGCGTCTGGGAGGTAGGGCTCCGTGAACACCAGGTCCTCGGTGATGCGGCAGAGCTCCACGTTGAAGAAGCCCTGCATGATCTCACGCTTGTCCGCTGCGTCTAGCGCGAAGTCGCTGGTGGCGTAGAGGGTTCGGGCGAGGAAGTCGCCGATCGTGGCGCCGAGGTCGCGATAGCGTTTCGCCTCCATCATGGGGAAGCGGATCACCTTGTGGTCGCCCAGGTTCTCCATGGCGTTCAGCATCAGTACCTCGTCGAACCAGTAGGGCTCCGGGACGAGGCCTGGTGCGTAGCGGTGCTCTATCTCGAGGGCGCGCGCCTCGAACGCGGCGCGTTCGGGGGACAGGGGCCAGTCCTCGCCCGCGGCCCGCACGTAGGGGAGCGCCTGCTTGAGGAGCAGGCTGCGCTCCGACGTCCTGTCGAAGACCTTGAACACCAGGTTCAGGTTGCCGTCCCCGACCTCCACCGACTCGAACTCTCCGTCGGTGTTCACGTGTTCGGCCGCCATGGGGTGCTCCCTGACGTAGTCGATGATCGTGTCGACGTCCAAGGGCCTGTACACTCTCGAGCCTCCTTCGCGCGTCATGTGGCGGCGACCGTGTCGTCGATCGCCAGCAGCGAGCGCACCGTGGCCGCGTCGGTGACCAGGTGCGCCAGGTAACCCCCGCGCAGCGCTCCGAGGATCGGCTTGACCTTGGAGGGCCCAGCCGCTACCCCGATGACCTGCGGGATCCTCCCCAGCTCGTCCAGGTCGAGCGAGACGAGCATCTTCGAGTACGACCACGGCCGCTCGCGGCCCTCGATGTCGATGAAGCGCCCCAGGATGTCGCCGACCACGCCTTTGAGCGCGAGCTCGTCGAGCTCGGTGCGCGACAGGTAACCCAACTGGAAGAAGGTCGAGTCATCGCCGCCGGCGCCTATGCCGCAGATCGCGTAGTCCGCGGCTCGCGCCAGGTCGAGCACGTTCTTGACGGCCGGATCGCTCACGAGCGAGTCGCGAGCGTTCACGCTGCGGAGCACCGTCGGGGCGTGGAGGGCGTGCATCTCGCCACCGAGTTGGGTGCCGATCCGAACGAACGAATCGTATGGGTTGTAACGGTCTGCGGAGAGCGATAGCGCGCCGAGCATCTGCACCACGCTCAGCCCTTCGATCGGCTGGTAGGGCAGAGCTTCTGCCATCAACGCGAGCGTCGAGCTCCAGCCCACGGCTAGGGCGCTGCGGGGCTCCAGCAGCGAGAGGAAGTGATGGGCCGCGACCCTTGCGACGTCCTCCTTGACCTGCTCCGGCCGGGTCGCCTTCACCGCCACGACGCTCCGGAGCGCGTAACGGGATTGGAGTTCCCGAGCGCTCTCCACGTCGATAGGGAGGGGGTGATGGATCCTGAACTCCACGACGCCCGACTGCTGAGCCTCGCGCAGTAGCCTGGACACCTGCATCGTGGACACGCCGAAGCGCTGGGCGATCTCACTCTGAGTCAAGCGCTCCAGGTAGTAGAGCTCTGCGATCTGCGCCAGCCGCATCTTGCGCTGTACGTCGTCAGCCATCGTGGGGGCCCTCGCCTGCCCCGACTACCGTCCGCAAGCTGCTAATATTAACGCGCAACGTGAAATGTAGCCTAAGCCGCTGAGGCCAGGCGTGTCAAGCCGATGGGCGTTGCCGGAGGTACACGGCTCTTGGCGCTAGGCCC
>SKSV01000278.1 GCA_007122815.1 Trueperaceae bacterium
CCTGGCCCGCGCGCAGCTCGATTGGCTCGCGCGACGCTGCGAGGGTGTCTGGCGCGCTTGGCAGGCGCGACTCGTGAGGTCCGCGCTCGACTCGCAGGCCGCGCCCGCACTGGCACCCCTCGAGCTCGCTCACCTCCAAGCGCTGGAGAGATACTTCGCCGCGGCGGCTTCGCGTCCTGCCGAGCGCGAGGACGTGCTCGAGTGCAGGCTCGAAGGACTCACCGAGGGTCTCGTTCTGGCCACCGGACATCCCCGGCTGTCGATCGCGTCGGCCGAGCGGCGGCTCACCGCACGCACTGTAGCGATGATGAGCGCGCCCGGCCCTCCCAGCTTCTGGCTCCAAGCCGGCCTAGCGGCGGGTGACCCCGGCAGGCGAGCGAGCGTCCGCTTCGGCCTCGACCTGCCGCTACCCGCCGCCGCGTCGGATCTCGATCTCTCCCTCACGTCGGACGGGGCCGGCGTCGACGCGAGACTGCGCTGGCACCGCGCGGGCGCAGCAGCTAGACCCCCGACAACCCCGAGCCCCGGAACGCACACCCCAACGGAGGCGCAACTGTTCGGTCACCTATCCGCCGAGCTCCGCCGTCGGCTGCTCGAGGCCGAACTGATGCGTGCGGACGCCGACCTGAGATGGAACGAGGTGTGTCCCGGCTTCGAGCCGGCCGACCTCGAGGACTGCCTTCACGGCATCCCGTACCACCTGGGGCTTCTCGACGGGCTGCTCATGGCCGTGGACGCCGAGCTCGCAGCGCTGCGCGCCAGCCTTGCTGCGCTTGGGGCCTCGGGACACCGCCTCGACGCCCTGCTCTCTAAGCCCTGAGCTAGCTGCCTTCGAGCGCAGCGCGGGCGTCCGCTCCAACACGCGCCATCCGTGCTGGCAGCGCCACAGCGCGTTGTAGGCTCGAGGCGATGTTGGTGATAGGAGGCGGGATCAGCGGCCTCACCGCGGCCTTCACGGCGATGCGGGCCGGTCTCGACGTGACCCTGCTCGAGGCCGGCCCCAGCTTGGGCGGGAAGGTGCGCAGCACGAGGCACGACGGCTACACCCTCGATTGGGGTCCGAACGGCTTCCTGACCAACGTACCGGACACGCTCGAGCTCGTCTCCGCGCTCTCCCTGCGAGACGCGCTGTTGCCTGCGGCTAGCGCGGCCGAACGCCGCTACCTCTACTGGGACGGGGACCTGCGGCCCATTCCCACCACGCCCGGGGGCTTCCTCCGCACTGAGCTGCTCAGCCCGCCGGGGAAGCTGCGGGCGCTGAGCGAGCTCGTGTACGCGCGCTCGGTGAAGCGTGAGGAGAGCGTCCACGACTTCATGGCCCGACACTTCGGCTTCGAAGCGGCGCGCGTCTTCTCAGGGCCCTTCGTTCAGGGCATCAACGCGGGCGACGCGCGCGCGCTGTCGGTCGACGCGATGTTCCCTCGGCTCCGGCAGCTCGAGACTAGCCACGGCTCGCTGCTTCGTGGTCTGGCCGCCGCACGCAAGGCCGACAGACCTGCTGGCGCTGACGCTCCTGGCGGCCTGGCAAGCTTCCGGGACGGCGGCACGCAGCGCTTGGTCGACGCTCTGGCGGACGCGCTCGGCCCGCGCGTGCGCACGAACGCGCGCGTCACGGCGCTGAGACGAGAACCCGGCCGCGACGGCTCCAACGGCGCGGAGGTCGAACTGGAGAGCGGCGAGACCCTGAGCGCGAAGATGCTCGTGATCGCCACCCCGGCTTTCAGTGCCGCCGACCTGCTCGAGGGTGTGGCACCCGCAGCCAGCTCAGCCTTGCGCGCCGTGCGCTACGTAGACGTGCACGTTTTGGGCTTCGGCTTCGACCGCATCGACGTGCCCTACCCCCTTGACGGCTTCGGCTTCCTCGTGCCGCGCGGACAGAAGGTTCGCGTTCTCGGCGCGCTCTGGAGCTCGGCGGCCTTCCCCGATCAGGCTCCCGAGGGCAAGGTCGCGGTCCGCGTGCTGGCCGGCGGCGCGCTCGACCCGGGGTTCAGCGACTTGAGCGACGAACACGCCATCGCCGTTGCCCGGCGTGACCTCGAGACGACGATGGGCGTGGTGGCTGAGCCTGAGTTCGCGCGCGCCATCCGCTGGCCGCGAGCTATCCCGCAGTTCGAGCTCGGGCACCGCGAGCGCGTTGCTGACGCACGCCAAGCGCTCGTCCAAGCGCTACCCAAGGCGCGCTTGGCGGGGAACTACTTAGACGGCGTCGGCCTGAACGACGCGGTGCGCACCGCCAGGGCGGCGGTGCGTGGTCTGCTCCCGGTGGCGGCAACGCGGTAGCATCGCTCTGCAGGCCGTTCTGCCGGATCGCTTCGGAGAACCCAAGGGGAGAAGCATGCCCGACGATCAGCCGCGGTACAAGGACATCATCGACAACCTCTACGACGGCGTCTACTTCGTCGATCGTGATCGTCTGATCACGTACTGGAACCGCGGTGCGGAGCGCCTGACGGGCTACGGGGCCGATGCCGTCATAGGCCGCTCGTGCCGAGACAACATCCTCAATCACGTCACGGTCGACGGCGAGCTCTTGTGCACCGGGAACTGCCCGCTCGTGGCCTGCATGGAGGACGGTGACGTGCGCGAGGCCGACGTGTTCCTGCACCACGCCGACGGACACCGCCTCCCAGTCCTTGTCCGTTGCGCACCGCTGCGCGACGATAGCGGCACGATCGTGGGCGCCGTTGAGACGTTCAGCCGCGACCTGGGTGCGGCGAGCGCCCGCCAGGAGCTGCGTGACCTGCGGCGCTCCGTGCAGACCGATCCGCTCACGGGAATCGGCAACCGCGCGTTCCTCGACGGTCGCTTGAGGGCGTTGGTCAGC
>SKSV01000227.1 GCA_007122815.1 Trueperaceae bacterium
AGCGGTAGGCGCTGGTGACGGCGAGTGGTCGGGCACGGTCGTTGGCCTCGATGGCTGGACGGTGCTCGAGGACCACGCACGGGGCGTGGCGTGGGACGACGTACCAGGCCGGGTGCTCGCCCACGTCGTGCGGCAGGCATGGCTGGCGGCGCCCGATCTCCTGGCGCTGGACCTTCTCGCACGATCGGGTTCGTGGCCGGACCTCGAGCGTGAGCGTCGCACACCTCGGACGCTGCTGTGGCTCGGCGTTGGCGGCGCCGCACTCGTACCGATTGCCGCAGCGTTGCGAGTCGAGCCCGCGGCATGGCTCGAGGGTGTCCCGCTGGGCCAGCTGGCTTCACATATGGGCGCCTCGCTCGCTGTCATGGTGGTGGCTCTCGTCCTCGCGACGGTGTTCCGTGGGCAACTGCATCTGGTCGAGCAGAGCGCCTCTCGTCTCACGGACGAGCTCGCGACGCTCGCGTGCGGAGTGTGGTTCGACGCGGCCTTAACGGCCGCCCGGTCCCAATCGCACTTCGCCACGCAGGTAGCGCCCTCCGGGGCCGGAGTCGATGGCGAGCCGCATGACGAGGACGGGCGTGAGCGCGCAACCCCGAGGTCGCCCAATCAGGTCGACACGGCGGCGCACGCGTTACTCGCCGCGGCCCACGCGATCGATCGGTTCCGTGGCGACCTGGAACGGAGCCGAAGCCGCGGTGCCCCACCCGCAGAGGCGCCGGCTTCGGACGCGCACCTCGAGCGTGTCGTGGAGGCGCTCGAGGGAGCACAGCGCGAGTGGCGCTCGACGAGCGACGCGACCGTGCTGGCCATGAACCGCGTGGCCGAGCACTTGCTCGCTCTGGCCGACCGGTTGGACGCTCAGAGCGAGCAACTCGAGACGGCGCGACAGACGCTGCTCGCCGGCTTCAGCGACGGGTTCCGGCAAACGGGAGAGAAGGTGGCCGCGGAGTTGGTGCCGGCGATACAGATGCTCGCGACGGTGGTGGGGAGGGGGGAGGGGTCGGTAGAACGGTAACCGACCAGGGGGCGGCGGTGCCTTACTGCCTACAGCGCGTCTCGTGTTGTGGGGGATGCGCTTTCGCGACACTGTGCGCGCTTGAAGCATCCTGGTTCTCAGCGGTTGCCGGTGCGCCACCGGAGCGCCCGGGCTGGATGGCCGCCGTCGCACAGCCTTGAGTACCAACTCGGCGTCAGGCCCACCCGCCGCCTGCGCGCGAGCTTCCGACACGCCGCGCGGCAGGTGGCGGACCAGGCGCGCGATCTCGACGGTGCCTCGCTCGACGGGGCCCCGGCCCGCCTGCAGCAGGAGATCATGGCGAGCCTGCACGCGGCCTTCGAGAAGGCCGCGACGGATGACCCGTTCGAGCTGTTCGTCGTCAAGCGTCTCGATGGGCTGGTGACCGTGGCGCCGGTGGTGCCGCTGATGGACATGCCGCGCGGCGACCGGTTGGTCGCGCTGGTGGAGCGGTTCATCGCCCGGGAGCCGGGGTGGTTCGACGCGCTGCAGCGGGTGCACCCGATCGCGGAGGCCCTGAAGGCGGCCCTGTGGCGCTCGAAGGGCGATGCCCTCAACCACGCGCGCGAGTTGGTGGCGCCGGCGGACGGGTACTACTGCCCGGCCTGCGGCGGGGCAATCGGCGCCGACGAGCGCGAGGCGACGCTGAACGGCTGGCGCTGCTTCGCGCACCCCGAGCTGCACAACCGCAAGACGCAGTTCGGGAACGCGTGGGCGCTCGCCGAGGCGGTGTGAGCGGGAGGGGGTGACGCCGTGCTCCTCGAGGCGGTCGCACGGTCCCAGGACGGGCTCGACACGCTGCTCCGCATGGGGCTGGAACCGTACGCCGCGCTCACGCTCATCGTCGCGGTGTACGCGTGGGGCGAGGCTGGCCTGGCACGCGCACGGCGGGAGGTGTCGCGGCGGTGGACGTCGCTCGAGGCGCACCATGGCGTCGTCCTGCGGGCGAGCAACGGGGCGCGGGCGCCTGCCGACGACGCGGCTGTCGCCGACGGCTGGGCCGATCTCGAGGAGCACGTGCGCCGCGTCTCGTGGGACGACGTGCCGGGGCGGGTGTTGGCGCTCATCGTGCGTCAGGCATGGGCATCGATGCCGGATCTCGCGGCGATTGCCGTCGCCGCGAGATCCGGCTCATGGCCCGACCTGGAGCGCCACCGCCGGACGCCTAGGACGCTGCTCCTGCTCGGTCTCGGGGGTGCGGTCCTGAGTGGCATCGCCGAGGTGGTCCGGTCCGGGCCGGGTACCTGGGATGGGGGGGCGCCGTGGGCGGTTCTCGGACCATCGGCAGCGGCCCCGCTTGCCGTGGCGCTCGTAGGTGTCGTCGCGGCGTTCCTCCTCCATCTGCACGTGGGGCGAATCGAGGCACAGTCCGCGCGCTTCGTCGACGGGTTGCTGTCGGTGGCTACTGGACCATGGGTCGACGCGGTCATGCGGGCGTCGTCGTGGCACTTCGCGCCCGAGCCGCGAGCGGGTCCAGACGCCGTCGATGCAGGTGGGGACGGTGCGGCGGCGCCGGGTCCTGTTGGGGTTCAGGACACCTCGGCGATGGGTGGCGCCGCCGCGGCGCGCGCGTTCCTGGTGGCCGCCCGTAGCGTCGAGCGGCTCGTGCATGACCTGGAGCAGCGGCATGCGCGGCTCAAGGAGGTGACCCAGCTCGCTCACGCCCAGACGCACGCGCGCCTAGACGCGGTGATCGACGGGCTGCAGGAGGGACTGGAGCAGTACGCGGGCACGGCCGACGCGACCGTGCTGGCGGTCAACCGGGTGGCGGACCACCTGACCGCGCTCGCCGAGCGGCTCGACGCGC
>SKSV01000076.1 GCA_007122815.1 Trueperaceae bacterium
CCTGGACCGCCGAGGAGGAACCCGGCCACCAGGACCCCAGCGAGAAGCAGCGGCATGATCTGCTTCGCGAAGGTCCAGCTCGCGTCCACCCAGAGCGCCAGCTCCTCGCGCTCGAACCACTTGAGGAGCATGGCGAGGAGCCCGACGGCCAGTGCCGCGCTCAGCAACCAGCGAAGTGAGTGGAGCGTCGCCCAGGTGCCTGCTTCGCCTTCGGCCGGGGCGCTGACGTTGGCGAAGACCAGGATGCCCACCATGCTCGCGAAGTAGAGGGCGTCCTGCCAGAGCGGACGGCCGCGAGCTTCGTCGGGCATCACCAGCGGACCGGCGGCCTGACGGTCGGCCTCTTGCTTGCGGAAGAAGAACTGCATCAGCAGGCCGATCACGACCGCGAACGCGATGGCTCCCACCGCGCGGGCGATGCCGAGCTCCGCCCCCAGCACTCGAGCGGTGAGGACTATGGCTAGGACGTTGATGGCGGGTCCCGAGTAGAGGAAGGCGGTAGCTGGTCCGAGGCCCGCGCCGCGCTTGTGGATGCTCGCGAACAGTGGCAGCACGGTGCACGAGCAGACCGCCAGGATCACGCCGGAGGTGGCGGCCACCGGGTAGGCGAGGGTCTTCTTGGCGGCTGGCCCGAGGTACTTCATCACCGCGCCCTGGCTCACGAAGACGCTTATCGCGCCGGCGATGAAGAAGGCCGGAACGAGGCACAGGAGCACGTGCTCTTGCGCGTACCACTTCGCCAGCGCGAGGCTGGCGCGGACGGCTTCGAAGAAGCCCTCGTCGTGGACCGGCAGGAACCAGAACGCCGCGAACACGGCGAGCATCAGGGCCAGCTTTGCTCGCTCCCTCATCCTGTGCGCCGTGGTGAGCGTAGGTACATCAGGCGCGCTCCTCCAGGAGTTGTGTGGTGCAGGCGAAAAAGCTCGTCACGCAGGGGGTCAGCAGGGTGTAGATCACGGTGTTCCCGTCGCGGCGGTCGCGCACGATGCCGTAGGCCCGCAGCACTGCGAGGTGCTTTGAGACGGTGGTCCGGTCCGACCCCACCAGCGCGGTCAGTTCCGCGACGGAACACTCGCCGCGGGCGAGTCTGTCGACGATCCTCAGGCGCGACTCGTTCGCCAGCGCCTTCAGCACTTGCGCTTGTTGTCTGAACGTATCTTGCGTGGGCCTATCGGCCGCCTGGACCACGGTGGACACCTCCGGCGACACACCTCCAGTGTGTGGCAAGGTGGCCACATGGCCAAGTGACGTTAGTCCTCGGCGCTCACTCCCGAAGCCGCGACCGAACTCAGCTCGGCCCTGCCACGCAACAGCGCCAAGTCGGCGCCGCTGGGCCTCTGGAACGTGCGCAGCCCGAACTCCGGAACGATCGCCAACAGGTGGTCGAAGACCTCCGACTGGATGTGCTCGTACACGGTCCAGCGAGTATCGGCCACGAAGACGTACACCTCGAGAGG
The DNA here is from genome assembly GCA_007122815.1 of Trueperaceae bacterium. GTDB lineage: Bacteria > Deinococcota > Deinococci > Deinococcales > Trueperaceae > CSSed10-48. Next base: position 1,458 of record SKSV01000076.1, read on the forward strand.
CAGACCCGCCGGTGTCGGGTCCAGCTGCCTGACCATGAAGACCATGTCGTCCCGTATGTCGCTGCGGTTGTGCAAGTAGCCCTTGATGTAGGCGCGGAAGGTGCCCAGGTTCGTCAGCCGCCGCGCGTTCACCGGGTTGCCGATCGACTCGGGATGCTCCTCGGCCCAAGTCTCCAGCTCCCGCTGCTTCGCTTCCAGGTAGGGCCTCAGCAGATGGAAGCGCTTCAGGTCCTCCACCTCGCGAGGCTCGAGGAAGCGGATGGAGCTCATGTCGAGCAAGATCGGCCGCTTCATACGCCGCCCGCCCGATGCCTGCATGCCACGCCAGTTCTTGAAGCTGTGCTCCAGGAAGCGGTGGGTGGGGATCACGGTGAAGGTACGGTCCCAGTTCTGCACCGTGACGGTGTTCAGCGCTATGTCGATCACGTCACCGTCGGCGTTGAACTGCGGCATCTCGATCCAGTCGCCGACCCGGATCAGGTCGTTGCCGGTCAGCTGGATGCCAGCCACCAGGCTGAGCAAGGTGTCGCGGAAGACCAGCAGCAGCACCGCCGAAGCGGCACCCAGACCGCCCAGGATCAGGAGCGGATCGCGGCCGATCAGCGTGGCCACCACGACGATGACCACCAGGATGTAGACGATCAGCACGAGCGCCTGCAGGTAACCCTTGATCGGGCGGTTGGCCGCGTTCGGGGTCTTGGCGTAGACGTCTCCGATAGCTGCCAGGAACGACCCGATTGCCCCCGCTATCACCACCAGCATGCCGGCCGCGATCAGGCGTTGTGCCATCGCTGTGACGCCTTCGGTCAACAGCGGCATCGAGGGCAATCCGGCGCGGATTATCAGCAGCGGCACGGCCCACGCCAAGCGCCTGAAGAACTTCCGCTCGTGAAGCGCCTCGTCCCAGCTGAAGCGGGTGCGGCGCCCGACCTGAGCGAGCAACCCGACCAGGTAACGGCGCGTCAGCGCGAACGCTGCCCACGCCACCAGCAGCAGCAACGCGCCGATCAGCACGGTCGCCAAGAGCGGCTGAGCCGCAACCCAACCGTCCAGAGCGGCGCGCCAACCCTCAGGAGTCACAAGCGGCCTTCCGCAGTCACGGCCTTTCAGGTTAACGCCTGCCGGCGTCAGCGTGCCATCATCGGGCATGCCCACACGCTTCGTGGCACGACCGCCGGCCACCGACTCCGACCCGCTGGAGGCCAGCGGCCCGACGCTCCGATGGGGCGTGGTGGCCACCGGAGGGATCGCTCGCCGCGTCACGGGTGAGCTCACGCAGCTCGCCGACGCGCGGCTGCAGGCCGTCAGCTCCCGTGACGCCGAACGTGCCAGCAGCTTCGCCAGCGAGTACGGTGCGGCGCGCTCCTACGGGGACGAGGGCGGAGTACCGGGCTACCTGCGCCTCAGCGAAGACCCTGACGTGCAGGTCGTCTACGTTGCGACACCCCACGCGCACCACCACCTCGTCACCAGCGCCTTGCTCGAGGCGGGCAAGCACGTGTTGGTCGAGAAGGCGTTCGCCATCAACGCTCCTGAGGCCGAGCACTTGGTAGCCCTAGCGCGCGAGCGCGGAGTCTTCCTCATGGAGGCCGTATGGACCCGCTTCCTGCCCGTCTACCAGCGCGCGCTCGACGCCATCGAGTCAGGTGAGCTAGGCCTGGTGCGCTGGGTCCAAGCCGACATGGGTTTCCTGGCACCCTACGATCCGCGCTCGCGGCTGTGGGCGCCGGAGCACGGCGGTGGCGCGCTGCTCGACCTGAGCGTGTACCCCTTCAGCTGGACCGTCGGGGCGTTGGGTCTGCCGCGAAGCGTCTCCGCCCGCGGCGTGCTCAACGAGCTAGGCGTGGACGAGATCAACGCTCTCACGTTCGAGCACGAGGGCGGCTCGCTCTCGCAGCTGACCTCGACGCTCGCTTCCCAAGCACCGAGAGCGCTGACCATCGCAGGCACCGAGGCGAGCCTGCGCACGAGCGGTTCGCTGACGCGCCCCGACGGGTTCTGGATCGAGCGCGGCGAGGAGACCCGTGAGGAGCGCTTCGATCACGGGCCAGTGCCTTACGCGTTCATGCTCCGTGAGGTCACGCGCTGCGTGCAGCAAGGACTCACCGAGAGCCCCACCATGCCGCTCTCCCACACCCTCGCGATGATGCACCTCTTCGACGACGCGCGCGCGCAGATGGGCGTGCGCTACCCCAACGACGAGCGTTGGGGAGCGCTCAGCGGGCGCGGGCCCGGCCCGCGAACGCACGTCGCGGCACGTGACGCGGCCGAGCAGGGTTAGGGGTTCGCCGTGGAGCTGCACCTCGCAGCGGTCCAGGTCGCCTGGTCGCCAGCGATGTACGCCAGCCCGCAGGCCTTCCGCGAAAGGGTCATGGCGCTCGCTGAGGAAGCGGTGGCCGGAGCGGGCGAGTGTGCGCGCCTGATCGCCTACCCAGAACTCGTCGGGCTGCCGCTGCTGCTGACCGCCTCGGGCGACCCTCGGGCCCTCGAAGCGCCCACCTTCGCCTCCGCTCTCGCGCGGCTAGCCCCGGCGCACGCCGGACGCTGGTTGCGTGCCGCCTGGCGCTCACGCCGCTTCGGCCCGGCGGCGGTGTACGGCAGCTACGCGGTCGACGCCTACCGGATCTGGTTCGACACCTTCGCGGCCACTGCGCGCGCCACGAACAGCGTAGTGGTGGCTGGGAGCGCCTTCCTCCCCGACGTGGACGAGGAACCCAGCCTCGGGTGGCACGTGCGCGACTGGCGCGTGAACAACGCCGCGCTCACCATCGCGCCGAACGGCAAGCTACTCGCGCGCACCGCGAAGGTCCACCTGACGCGCGGCTCGGAGAGCCGCGCCGGGCTACACCGCGGCCGCCTCGAGGACCTGAGAGTCGCGCGCACATCGGCCGGCCGCGTCGGCGTAGCGGTCTGCCTCGACGGCTTCCACGAGCGGGTGCTCTCCACGTTCGACGCTCTGGGGGCACAAGTCGTGGTGCAGCCATCGGCCAACGACGCCCCATGGGAGCGGCCCTGGCCTCCTGACCCACGGCGCAGCGAGGGCGACGCCTGGCTCGGCGAAGGCCTGCAGCGACGCATCCAGGGCCGTGCTTCGCTTCGTTACGCCGTCAACCCGATGCTGGTCGGCGACGCTTTCGGGCTGGCGCCGCGAGGGCGCTCGAGCATCGCCGCGAACCTCGCACTGGACGCTGCCCCGGCCGAGCCACAGCAGCGCGAGGCGAAGGTCGCACCAGATGAGATGAGGACCTGGCCCGGCCTGCTGGCACTCGCGAGCGACGCCGAGCGGGAGCAGGTGGTGAAAGCTCGCGTTCGGCATCCAAACGCGCCCGGCGCCGGCTGAGACTGGCGCTACCGGTCGGCCCGAGCGTGGGCGACGAGCACCAGCCCTGCGCGGAAGCAGGCTGGATGCACTCGTCGAGGTAGCATGATGGGCGTGACCGGCACGCTCGGGCTGTTCTCCTTGGTCGATCTCTTCCAGCTCCTCTCCGGCGCCATGCGGACGGGTCGACTGGCTGTGCAGCACCCGGTCGTGCCAGCGCGCGTCTACTTCGAGCGCGGTCGCATCACCCACGCCGAGTTCGGTGACCTCGAAGGTGAGGAGGCCGTCTACGCCCTCTTCGAGGACGAGCGCGGCACCTTCGAGTTCGTAGTCGGCCTGCCAGCCCCCCGTCGCAGCGTCGGCAGCGCCACCGAGAACCTCGTTCTGGAAGCGCTGAGGCGCCTCGACGAGCTGCGTCGCGACCAGCCGTCGGGCGGTCCAGAGGTGTCCCGAGACGCCGTCGCCTTCGTCCCCGCCGACTCCCCGGGCGACCTACCCTTCGGCGAGGACGAGCGGCGCGTGCTCGCGGCCGTCAACGGACAGCGCAGCGTCGCTCGGTTGGCCGAGACGCTAGACCTCCCGCTCGCTCAGGTCCAGCGCGTGGTGAAGCGGCTCGTGGAAGTGGGATCGCTCCAGCTCCGCTCCAGGCGGCCCCGCACGGCGCAGCTCGTGGTGCGCATGGCGCGCACCGGGGTGCCGAGCGGATCCCTCGGGCTCGACGAGGGCATAGTGCACAACTGGTCGAAGGTCCTGGGCGAGACGGTGGCGGAGGTGGCCGTGAGACGACCGGACGGCAGCGCGTTCGTCGCTCCTGTCACGACCCTACCCGGGGGCGGCCCGTACCTGCTGGCGCGGCCAGACACCCTGCTGCGGGTCGACCTGGGCGTCGACGATACCGTCCTAGTGAAGCCCTTCGAGGGCTGAGGGCGTGAACGTGAAGGGATCGACACATGCGCTCGACGCGGAGCTTCGCGAGGACCTCCGGGCCCCCGACCTGCTCGCGCCTGAGTCGGAGGGAGTGCTCATCGCTTGGCGGCGCGCCCCGTTCCCGGTCGACTGGGAGCGAGCGTTCGGGCGCCTGGCGCCGCTGCACCTCGAGGTCGGCTTCGGAGATGGTCGCTTCACCGTGAGACGCGCGCTGCAGGAGCCCGGCGAGGACCACGTCGGGCTCGAGGTCTCGAACGTCTCCGTTCAGCGCGCGCTGGCGCGCGTCAGGCGGGAGGGTGTCGGGAACGTGCGGCTTGTCAAGGTTGGTGCCGGGTACGCGCTGAGGCAGCTCTTCGCCCCGCGGAGCTTGCACAGCGTGACCGTGAACTTCCCCGACCCCTGGCCGAAGGAGAGGCACGCCCGGCACAGGCTCCTCAAGCGCGAGTTCTTCGACCTCGCGGCGTCGCGCCTCGCGCCCGGCGGCGAGGTTCGCCTGGCCACGGACCATCACGAGTACCTCGCTTTCGCCAGCTCCGAAGCGCGCGAGAGCGGACGCTACGCGATCGAAGCGCTCGAGCCACCCGCCGCCGTGCTCGAGACCAAGTACGCCCTGAAGTGGCGCGAGCAGGGTAAGACGTTGCACTATCAGGTGTTCCGCCTGGAGCGCCCGAGCGACACCCACCCCGAGCATCTGGAGCGACCCGAACTGATGCCACACGCCTTCCTGAACGGGACCTTTCCGCCTGCGAGCGCCGTCGCGCGCGACGCCAAGCGCGTCCACGCCTATGCTGGTGCCCACGTGATAGTCCACGAGGGCGCCCAAGCGCTGGGAGACGCTGAGCGCTGGCTCTTCCGCGTGACCGTCGACGAGAGCGAGCTGACCCAGCAGGTGCTGGTGATCGCGCAGCGCCGCGGGGATGGCGAGGTCATCGTGCGCCTCGAGCGCTTCGGCGACCCGCTCATCACCGCGGCGGTCCGCGGCGCCGTTCACGCCGTGGTCGAGTGGCTGATCGAGCACGCCGGGTTCCGCCTGAAGGAGCGCAACTACTGAGCGGCTCTCCGAGCGTCCCAGAGCTCCTGCGCGGCCCGCTCGAGGTGCCGCACGGCATGACCCTCCGCGGGGGCGGCGTCAGCCGAGGTCCTTACGCCACCCTCAACCTCGGCCTATCGGTTGGCGACGAGCCGGCCGCGGTGGCGGTCAACCGCGAGCGCGTCGCGGCGCACTTCGGGCTGCCGATCGAGCGCGTGATGCGGCTGGATCAGGTTCACGGGAAGCGAGTCCGGGTGGCGGGGCTCGACCCGATCGGCTCCGAGGGAGACGCGCTCATCGGCGACGACCCAGAGTGGTTGCTCGTGGTGAGCGCAGCGGACTGCCTGCCGGTGTTGGTCCACGATCCCGTGGCCGGCGCCGTAGCTGCCATCCATGCCGGCTGGCGCGGCGCGGTGGCCGGCGTCGTGCCCGCTGCGTTGAACGCGCTCGGCGAGCGCTACGGATCCGACCCGGGGAGGGTGAACGTCTGGTTCGGGGCCGCCATACGAGCGGCCCGCTACCAGGTCGGGCCGGAGGTGGCCGAGGCCTTTCGCCGGGCCGACGCTCCCAGCGCAGCGCTCTCGCCCGACCCGCTCGCGCCAGGCAGGTACCGCGCCGACGTCCCGACGCTAGTTCGCGCGCAGCTGGAGCGTGGCGGTGTGCCCGGGGTCCGCATCTTCGATTCGGGAGTGTGCACCAGCGCCGATCCCCGCTGCTACTCGCACCGGCGCGACGCTGGCAGGAGTGGGCGGCATTGGGCGGTGATACGCGCGGTCCCCCGCGCCTGAAGCGCGGAGGCTACGATGGTGCCATGCGACGCCTGCTCGAGACGATGCGACGCCTGCGCGCTCCCGGCGGTTGCCCCTGGGACCAGGAGCAGACGCACGAGACGCTCCGACCCCACCTCCTGGAAGAAGCCGCGGAGGCGGTCGACGCCATCTCCAGCGGAGATCCTCGGCGCATGGCGGACGAGCTGGGCGACGTGCTCCTGCAGGTTGCCTTCCACGCCGTGATCGCGGAGGAGGATGGCGGCTTCTCCTACGAGGACGTCGAGACGGCCATCGTCGACAAGCTCGTCAGACGCCACCCGCACGTCTTCCAGGACTTGCAGGTCGACGGCGTAGAGGGCGTCTTGCGCAACTGGAACGCCATCAAGGCGGCTGAACGCAAGGCTGCGGGCGATGCCGCGCCGGGCCCGGCCGACGGCGTGCCGCGGAGTCTGCCGGCGCTGCGCCGGGCGGCTGAGTTGGACCGCGTCCTCGCTTGGCAGCCCGACGCGGCCCTGGTGGCGGAGCCGCTAGGCGAGACCGTCGGGTCGGGCGGGCCGGAAGCGTTCGGCGAGGCGCTCTTGTGCCTCGCGCAGTTGGCACGTCGCGCTGGGGTCGACCCGGAGCTGGCCCTGAGGGACACGTTGAACCGCCGCACCGACGCCCTGGATGGCGCCCACGGGGTCGAGCCCGGCGACAGGGCGGAGGCACCGCCTTGAGGAAGGCGGGGGAGAGCCTCACCATCGAACACCTGCGGCGGGCGTTGGCGGCACGCCCGGCTGAGAGACTAGAGCTCCGCGGTCACGATCGCGCGGCGATCCTCGTCCCGCTGCTCGACGCGCCGGACGGACCCGCGCTGCTGTTCACCGTGCGCGCGCCGCACCTCAGCCGACACGCCGGCCAGGTGGCGTTCCCGGGAGGACGCCTCGACCCCGGTGAAGACGACCTCAGCGCCGCCTTGCGCGAGGCCCGCGAAGAGGTCGGTCTGGTGGTACCTCCCGAAGCGGTCTGCGGCCGTCTGGACGACCACCCCTCACCCTTCGGGTTGGTGGCGACACCGCTCGTGGCGCACGTGCCGTGGCCCGCACGGCTCCGCTTGGAGGCTGGAGAAGTCAGCGAGACCTTCGCGGTGCTGCTGGAGGACCTGCGCGCCGTGGAACCGAGCGTCGAGCACCGCGATACCCCCTTCGGAGCGCGGCGGTTGTACGGTTACAGCATCGCCGGACGCCGCATCTGGGGCTTGACGGGAAACGTGGTTCACGACCTACTGTCGCGTCTGGCGGCGGCGGAGGCGCTGGCATGAGCAGCAAACGACGCGATCTAAGGGTGCTCGTCGGTTCCACCAAGCGGCCCTTCGCGGCGGGTGTGCTCATCGAGTCCCTGCAGTCGGCCGGCGTGCCGACCGAGGTGGCCGTCAGGGTCGTGCGCGACACCGAGAAGGACCTGCGCCAGCGCAACCAGCGCGTCGTGCCCGTCGAGGAGCTCATGGAGCGCCTGGCGCGCGCGGTGGAGTCGCGCGTGGGAGAGGGCGCCGCGAACGCGTTGCGGCTCCAGACGCCGCCCTTCGTGACCATCGAGGTCGAGCGTGACGGCAAGCCACAACCGTTGGAACGCGCGTACGTGGTCGCTGGCTTGGAGAAGGTCGGTCTCGCCTTCAAGGAGGCGAACCTCCTGGCCGAGCACGTGGAGCAGGCGCTGCGCGCAGAGGGAGTCCGCTGCGTCAGCGAGCAGGAGCTGACCAGGCGTGTCTCGCTCTTGCTGGAGGCCCGCTACGGCCGCGAGCTGCGCTCGCGTTTCGAGGCGAACTTCCTCCACACCCTCGAGCTGAACGTGATCGACGACTCCGGTGGCCGCGGCCTGCCGTTCTCGAGAGGCATCCTCACCCAGTCCCTGATGGGTGTCGGTCTGGGACCCGAGCGCTCGCACGGGTTCGCGAAGCGCATCGAGGACGTGCTGTGGAGGCGCGGCGAGGTTCGAGTCACGCGAGTGGTCTTGCGCCGCGAGGTCCGGCGGCTGCTGATGGAGGAGGCCGGCGAGCAGTACGCGGAGCGCTACGAGATGATGCGTCGCGTGCGCTCCAGCGAGCGTCCGATCGTGGTGGTGATAGGCGGCACGGCGGGAGTGGGCAAGTCGTTGATCGCGGCGGAGATCGCCTACCGCTTGGGCATAGCCCGAGTCGTCTCCACCGACAGCGTCCGTCAGGCGCTGCGCTCACTGATCAGCGCCGAGCTGTCGCCGGTGCTTCACGCCTCGAGCTACGCCGCCTGGCGCGCCGACCTCCTGCCCTCGGAGCAGGTCTCCGTCAAACCGAAACGAAAGCGGGTGCTGCGGGGCTTCCAGACACAGGTCATGCAGCTCGCCACGGCCATAGACGCGATCATCGCGCGGCAGGTGACGGAGGCGACCTCGCTCGTGATCGAGGGTATCCATCTGGTGCCGGGGCTGTCGCCTCGCCTGCACGAGAGCCAGGACGCGGTGGTGGTTCAGCTGATGATGACCGTGTCCGACGAGGAAGACCACCGCGAGAACTTCGGTCGACGTGAGCAGATCACCCTCGCCCGGCGCCCCTCGGCCAAGTACCTCGCGCACTTCTCCGAGATCCGCATGCTGCAGGGCTTCCTGTTGCGCCAAGCGACGCGCGAGGGCGTGAGCATCATCGAGACCACCGCCACGGACAAGGCCGTCGATCGAGCGGTCGAGGCCGTCTTGGACGCGGTGAGCGCCGAGCTCGAGGCGTCACCCGAGCTGCTGGTGGAGCACGCTTGAGGTCCGAGGCCGCATCACCCGTGTGGACGATGCCATGAACGCCTCACGCGCCCGGAACGTAGACTCGATGGCGAGGTCGTTGATGCAGCCCGCCATCGAGACACACGCTCTCAACAAGAGGTACGGTTCGCGGACGATAGTCCGTGACCTGACGTTCGCGGTTCACCCGGGAGAGGTCTACGCCCTGGTGGGGCCGAACGGCGCCGGCAAGACGACCCTCATCCGGCTCGTGTCGGGTCTGGCGTTCCCCACCTCGGGCACCGTGCGGATGCTGGGACACGATCCCCACGAGACGCCCACCGTGCGGCGGCGGCTCGGGGCGGTGGTGGAGGCCCCCGCCGCCTTCTACCCGTACCTGACCGGACGCGCGAACCTCCGTCTCCACGCGCGCCTGGCCGGAGGTGTGGCGCGCACCAGGGTGAGCGAGGTGCTCGAGCAGGTCGAGCTC
>SKSV01000349.1 GCA_007122815.1 Trueperaceae bacterium
GCGCTGCTCGGGGTCTACGGGGTCGTCTGGTCGCGGCGACTCGCTGAACCGTCGAGTGAGCTGCCGCTCAAGACGCTCGTTGCGACCGCGCTGGCAGGTGCGGCGGTGGTAGTCGAACTCACCGTAGCCCCGCTCCCCGGGACGCTGCGCGCCGCGGTGCTGTTGCTGAGCGCTCCCTTCGTGTTCGGGCCGCTGCTGGTCGTCGCAGCCGCGCGGGCGCGACGCTACTCGCTCGCGGACGCGATCGTGCTTGCGCTCTACTGGAGCGAAGCCGGGCGCGAGGCCATGCGGCGCGTGGTGGTCCAAGCTGCCCTACAGCAGGCCGATCCCGACGCCGCCCTGAAGCGCATGCCCAAACGCGACGCCGGACCCATGCGAGCTCAGGCCTTGGTGGCGAAGGGCGAGTGGGAGGAGGCAGCGGCGCTCCCCAGCTCGGGAGAGGGCGATCCACGCTACCTGGCGGACGCCGCACGCGTGCAGGCGCTCTTGGCGCTCGGACGCCTAGAGGAGGCCGAGGAGCTGACGCGGGCGATGCGCGCGCGCTTCGAGGCGGGCCCGCAGGGACCCATCGGTTACCGCAGCACCGTCATGGCGGAGGCGCGCGTCGACGCAGAGCGCGGCAACGTGCGGCGAGTGCGGGAGGCGCTGCGCCAACCGCCCGTTGGGGTCCCGCCTGACGAGTTGTACGCGGTCGTGGCGCGCGCCGCGGAGGTGGCCGGCGACCGGGAGGTGGCCGCGCGCGTCTACCAGGAAGCTGCTCGCGTTGCGCCCGAGGGGCGTCGTGAACGCTACTCGGAGAGGCTTCAGGGTTGGGGCGAGCGGGTCCCCGCGCCACTGCGCGCGCGTTCCTCCGGACGAGCGACGCTGGGGCTGTTGGGCGTGCTGGTGCTGGCCTACGCGGGCCAGATGGCCCTCGACCTGAACCTGGGAGCGTTCGTGGTCGGGGCGGTGACCATGCAGGCGAGCTCGATCGCCGCCGCCTTCGGCATGGGCATACCCGGCTTCCCGTACGCCGACGCGTGGTGGCGTTACCTCTCCTACGCCTTCGTACACGGCGGGATAGTTCACGTGGGCTTCAACATGTGGGTGCTGTTCGACCTCGGACGTGTCTACGAGGCGCGCCGCAGCTGGGGCGATCTGTTGGCCGCCTTCACGGTCGGCACCGCGATGGGTGCTTACCTGACGAGCGTGGCGCAAGCAGGTGAGACGCTGCTGCTGGTCGGGGCCTCGGGAGGTGTGCTCGGGGTGGCAGGGGCGCTCCTAGCGGACGTGTTGCGGAGCCGAGAGGCGCACGACAGGGTGCTGACCCGCTCCCTGCTGCAGTGGATGGTCTTGATCACGCTGCTGTCGCTCGCCATCCCGAACGTGTCGCTGTGGGGCCACGTCGGCGGGGTGGTGGGTGGCATGCTCTGGGGCTTCGCGCGTCAGGGCCTGCCTGCTGGCGCTCGCGTGGGCAAGCTCGCCGGCGCGCTCTCGGCAGTCGCCCTGGCGGTGGTGGTAGCGCAGGTTCTCCGGGTGGTCGCCGCGCTGCTCTGAGCGAGGCTGGTCCGCGAGGACAGTCCGCGAGCCTCGTCAGTCGGCCCCGGAGCGCGCCGCGTCGATGGTGTGCCAGTCGTCGACGAAGCTCGCGCATGCCTGGTCGACGAGCGGCTGTGAGAGGTAGCCTTCGACGTCGCGCTCCCACACGAAGCAGGCGCTCACGCCCATGCGCGCGAAGGTGGCGATCTCCGTGGCGTCGTAGATGCCGGGGCACAAGCACGCCTCGCTGCCCTGGGCGTCTATGATCGCCTGCATACGTGCCAACTCCTCGTGCTTGGATGCGATGCCGGCGCGCTGCACCATGCTGCCGTACGGAGCGATCATGCTGGCTCCCGCGGCGAGTGCCAGGACCATCCAGGTCGCGGTCGGCACCACCGTAGCCATCGGCCGCACCCCTTGCTCGGAGAGCACGCGCAGCACTCCTAGGCCCGCCCTGGTGCAAGGCACCTTGATGCCGATGCGCTCGGCGTCCACGGCCAGCATCGCGTCGGCTTCGTCCAGCATCTCGTCGAGCGAGGCGTCGCGCAGTTGGTACCAGGCCTTCCCCGCGAGCTCGGTGAGCTCCGCGAAGAGCTCTTCGGGTGGCCTTCCCGTAGCTGCCACAAGCGACGGGTTGGTGATGACGCCACGCCATATGCCAAGTCGCAGGTGCCTCTCCACGGCGCTGGGGTCTGCGCTCGCGAGCCAAAGGTCCATGTCAGGTGCTCCTCTCGCGGCCGAAGACCGCGGCTCCGGCGCTTCCAGAATGGCGTCCGAGTGCCGCCGCCACCACCGGCACGGATACGCCGTTGGGGCGCCACTCGACCTCGTGCAACTCGCGCGCGAGCGGGTCCATCAGGAGCCCGCCAGCGGCGACGAGGCCCCCGCCCAGGACCACTCGCTCGCAGTCTAAGACGTTGATGATCGAAGCTACCGTGACCGCCAGGGCACGAACCATGCGGCGCCACTCGCACGCCGCAGACGTCGCGCCTGCACGCACTGCGCAGAGCAACTCGACGTTCGAGCGGTAACGCCCGCCGGTGCGCTCGACGATGTAGCCCTCGCCGAGGTGCCACTCGAGCGTTCCAGGGGTGGGGAACACGCTGGGTTCACCGTTCGGGTCGAGGCTGATGTGTCCGAGGTGACCGGCACGGCGGTTCCTGCCCTCCAGCAGCTTCCCCGCGAGCATGATGCCGCCGCCGACCCCCGTTCCGAGGGTCAGCATCGCCAGGTCCTGTGCCCCCCGCCCAGCCCCGAGACGAGCTTCGCCCAACAGCGCGGCGTGAGC
>SKSV01000238.1 GCA_007122815.1 Trueperaceae bacterium
CGGGCGATTAGCTCAGTCGGTTAGAGCGCGTCGCTGATAACGACGAGGTCGGTGGTTCGAATCCACCATCGCCCACCAGCAGGCCCCAGGCAACGCCTGGGGCCCTTTCGCGCCACACCCCGTCTTCTGTCTCGACGCCGTCTAAGCGCTGCCCGGTGAAAGCGCTCCGACTCAGCGCTAGCCGGTGGAGGTGCTCCGACTCAGCGCTGCCCGGTGAAGACGCTCCGGCGCGCTCCGAGCTCGAGCTCCAAGCGGTACGTGACACCCCCGCGCTGGACGCTGAGGGTGATCGACTCCCCGATGCTCTTCATGCGGACCTCGGCGAGCAGGTCGGCGAAGGTAGGCGTGGCGACGCCGTCGACCGCGACTATCACGTCGGCCTCGGGCTGGCTGCCGATGCGCTCGCCGTCGTCGTCGAAGAGCGCACGCACGCTCAGGCTCCGCAACCCGGCGCGCTCGGCAGGTCCACCCGGCGCAACGTTCACCACGATTGGTCCGGGCCGCGGTCCGAGGTCGACTTCGCTGTCCTTCGGGTCGTAATCGTAGCCGCTCTGCCACGAGAAGCCGATGACCGGCACGTCCCGCTGCTCACCCTCGCTGAGCGCCAACACCAGCTCGCTCTCCACCGCCACCGGCACCGCGTACGCCGCGAAGTCGCGCGGCAGCGGGATGCCGAGCAGGAAGGGCGGCATGTTGCCCGACGAGGACATGCCCGCGGGGTTGAAGGAGATGTAGCTGACCACGCCGATGGCTTGGGCGTTCCTGGTGATGACGGGACCACCCGAGTCACCGGGCGCCAGCGAGGCGGTCAACTCGATCGTCGACTCGGCGAAGTCCGCGCGTCCAGGCCGTACCCCCAGCCGCGTCACGCGCCCAGCTCGCGCCTCGAGGAAGTCGCCCCGCGAGTTCCCGATAGCCACCACCTCGGCGCCGGGAGAAGGCAACGCCTCCGCCAGGGGGATGGCGGGCACGCTGCCGCTCACTTCGGCCTGCATGACCGCGAGGTCCATGAAGGCGTCGAAACCCACCAGCGCCAGCTCGTACTCGACCCGCTCAGGATCGACGCCGACGAAGCGGACCTCGCCGCAATCACGCGTGCTACCCGAGGTATCGACCACGTGATAGGCGGTGAGCACCAGACCCGAGGGGTCGAAGAAGAAGCCGCTGCCCACACCCAGCACCTGCCTCGCGAAGACGCCGCTGCAGCGGGCCTCTACACGCAGGGTGGCCGGGCGAGCCAAGTCGAACGCCTCGGCGAGGGCACCCGAGGGCGCGATGACGGGGGGAGGGCCCGACTGCACGCGCTGTAGCTGCGGCTCGGGCGGGGAGAGCCAGGGCCAGGCGGTCCACACCAGCAAGGCCAGCAGCAACAGCGTGAACGGGCGCACGGCTGGTCGCCGAAGGCGTGGCCGCGCTGCCTGGGCTGCTCCTTCGTGACGCCAGGGGTCGTTCATGCCTGAGCCTACTCGCTCGGCGCGCGCCCTTTCTGCGAACCAGAAGACAGACATTCGGGGAAACCGGCCGCGCCCCAGCGCTGGTAGCATCGCGGCATGTCGACGGTTCACCAGCACGACGCCCTGTCCGACGACGCCACCACCCGCTTGCGCGAGATCGCGGAGCGCTTACGAAGCTGGCAGGGGCCGTTCGTCGTGATCGGCCACGTCGATCCAGACGGGGACGCGGTGGGCAGCGTGCTCTGCGTAACGCGCGCCTTGCGCCGGCTCGGGAAGAGCGTGTCTGCCCCGATCACACCGCCGCGTTTCCTGGGCTTCCTGGCCGAACCCGGGGAGCTCTGCGATCCCCTCGAGACCCTTCCCGACGACACCCTGCTGATGGTGCTCGACTGCGACCTGGCGCGCGCCACCGGCGCCCCGCTCGAAGGAGCCGCTCTGGTGGTCAACCTCGACCACCATCCGGGCAACCCTGGCGACGCCGAACTCCACCTCGTCCAACCCCAGCTAGCCGCCACCGCGGTGCTCGTGAAACACCTGCTGGACGAACTCGGCGTCGACTGGGACAGCCACTTGGCGACGCCTTGCCTGTGCGGCATCCTCTCGGACACCGGCACCTTCCGCTACGCGAACACCGACCGCCACACCCTGGAGGTAGCCGGCGCTCTGATCGAGTCGGGTGTCGACTACCCTGAGCTCACCGACCGACTCCAGTGGCGTCACCCTGACTACTTCCGCCGTCTGGCGTCGGTCCTCGCCACCACACGCTTCCACTTCGACGGCGCCCTCGTCACCATCCACCAGGACGCCGCGATGCGCGCCGCACACGACGCCAGCGACGACGACAGCAACGACTTCGTAGGCATCGTGCGCTACGCGGAGGGAACCCAGGTGGCGGGGTACCTCCGCGAGATCGAGGAGGGCGTGAAGGTCAGCCTGCGCAGCCGCCAGGGCTTCTCGGCGCGGCGGGTGTGCGCCGCGCTGGGTGGCGGCGGTCACGAGGTCGCCGCGGGTGCACGCCTGCGCGGTGTCGACCTGGTCCAGGCAGAAGCGCTCCTGAAGGAGGCTGTCGCCGAGGAGCTGGCGCGCTGAGCGCGCCCGGCGCGGCGTATCCTTGAGGCCGTGCTGAAGGCCATCGAGCTGCGAGACTTCGCCATCGCCGATGACGTGGTGGTGCCGCTGGCCGCCGGTTTCAACGCGCTCACGGGCGAGACCGGCGCGGGCAAGTCGCTGGTGATCGACGCCCTCGCGCTCGCGGTGGGGGGCCGGGCGGAATCGGGCGTGGTCCGCGCGGGCGCGGATCACGCCCTCGTACAGCTCACCTTCGGCGACGGCGCACCCGTCGGCAGCGC
>SKSV01000193.1 GCA_007122815.1 Trueperaceae bacterium
CAATGCCGCGTGGACCAGCTCCACGACGGCGGCGAGGAAGGAGGCTGAGACGTCTTCGGCGCCGGCCAGCGCCAGCATGGCTCCGGCGTCGACGGGCACCAGGCGCCAGGCGCCGCGGCGGGTGATGGCGCCTCGACGCAGCACCTCGCGTGCGTCGCTCGTGAACCCCTCGCGCAGGGGGCAGGTGCCGACCTCCTCGGCCGTGCAGGCCCCCACCGCGGCAGTCACGAGCTCACCGTCGACTTCGAGGAGCGCCTCCCCACAGTCGAACCAACCCATGTCGACGAGCGTCTGCAGAGCCTCCTCGAGCACCCCACGAGGGTCTGGCTCGGCTGCCACGCGTTGGGCCAGCCGGTGCAGGGTCTCCAGCTCACGCGTTCGGCGCCCCGCCTCGCCCGTGTCGTCAGCCCGACGTGCCCCGACCCGCCGGGCCTCGCGCGCTCGGGTGATCATGCCGACCCCTGGACGCGCTCGAGACCAGCAGGCGCGCGCTCGACGCGCGTGCGCTTGGCCGGCGCGCTCAGTCGTCCGCCTCGTCGTTGCGGATGAGCAAGAACGGCCTCTTCGCCCGGCGCAAGGCTCCCTCGGCGACCGAGCCGAACATCCAGCGGTTGAAGCCGCGCCGTCCGTGCGTACCCATGATCACCAGGTCGTGCTCGTCAGAGGCGCTCACGATGGCCGCGACGGGCGACTGGTTGTCGACGCGTTTCGCTTCAGCCGGCACACCCTGCGCTTCAGCCGCCGCGACCGCTTCGCGCAGGGCCTCATCGGCCGTCTGCTTCAGGTCCTCCCAGAGTTGGGCCGAGTATGGCAGTGACTCGGGTGTAGCGGTCCCAGATGCCAGCGGGTTCTCCAGGGCGTAGAGGAAGGTCACCTCAGAGCCGAGCTGCTTGGCCAAAGCGAGCCCTTCGTTAATGGCGTGCATGGCGCACGCGCTGCCGTCGGTGGGCATCAGTATGCGTTCGTACATGCGGTCCTCCAACGGCGCATCGGGCCGGAACCAGGCGGCACGCCGCCGATGCGGCCTAGGCACCAGACTAGGACGGATGACCCGGTCACGTGCCGTCTTCGGTCCTACCGAGCATGTCGGAGATCTACGGACGGCCGCAGCTGGCCCCCGGTGTCTCATGGAGGCGTCGGACGAATACCCGGGCGCGCCGCGCTCGGCCGACGCCCGACGCCGGTCACCGTGACCACCCCCGGCAGCCCGCTCACGGTGGCCGGCCCCCTTTATCGTCTTGACGAGGACTTCGCCGCGCGCTCTGCCGCGCGGCTGCTAGCATGTGCTCAACGAGTGAGCGTGGCGGGCAGACCCTACCTCAGGGAGCCCGCAGCAGAGGAGCGATGCCATGCGCATCCTGCACCCCACGGACTTCTCCGAGACCGCCGAGCTAGCTCGCGCGCTGGCACTCGATCTCAGCGAACGACTCGACGCCGAGCTACACCTGGTACACGTGCTGCAGCACTTCGAGGACCACGCCGGGGTGCCCTTCGTGCGCGCCTACCTCGACTCGATCGACGCGGTCCTCAAAGAGCGACTGCGCTCCGAGCAGAAGGCCGAGGAGCAACGCCTGCGCGCCAAGCTGCGCGAGCTCGCCGGCCCGCGGGGGACGGTCGAGCTGGTCACGGGAGACCCTCTCAGAGAACTGCTGCGGCTCGCCCCCGCACACGACCTCCTGGTGATGGGCGCCCACGGCCGCAACCCGCTGGACGAGGTGTTCCTCGGCGGCACGGCCGGCCGACTGGTAAGGCGCTCGTCGACACCGGTGCTCACCGCACGCGACACTTGCAGCGTCACCCGCGTCCGGCGGCTGCTCGTGGCGAGCGACTTCCGCGAGGCGTCACTTGTCGCCTGGGCCTTCGCCACCGAGCTGGCGAGCCGAGGAGGGCTGAAACTCGTGCTCGCTCACGTCATCGACGCCAAGACCAGCGATGTCTCCACCGCGAACGCGCAGCTCGAGACGCTCTCCGCTGGCCGCGCCGAGCGGCTCGCCGTGCGCCCCGGGAACCCGATCGAGGTGCTCCCGAGCATGGCTCAGGACGTCGGCGCGGACGCCATCGTGGTCGGGCTACGGCGACACGGTACCGTCGCCGGCCTAGTCCTCGGCTCTCGCGCCGACGCCCTGCTGCGCTCCTCGCCGGTGCCGATACTCAGCGTGCCGACCCGCTGACGGCCTGACCCGCTGACGGCGCGAACGGGCGAAGCCCTCACCCGGTCAACCAGTCACCGGGTGACGGGGTGCCGGCTTGCCAGGGCAAGCCGTCACCCCGTCACCTTGTCCACCAACGCCTTGGCTTCCTCCACCAGCCGCGCCAGGTGCTCCTCCGAGACCCAGCTCTCGGCGTAGACCTTCGAGACGTCCTCCGTGCCCGACGGGCGGGCGGCGAACCAACCGTTCGCCGTCACGACCTTCAGCCCTCCGAGCGCAGCGCCGTTGCCGGGAGCCGTGGTCATGACCGCCTCCACCCGGTCCCCCGCCAGCGTGTCGGCCTTGACGTCGTCAGCGCCCAGAGCCTTCAGCGCGGCCTTGGCCGCCGGGCTAGCGGGCGCATCGACGCGGGTGGCGAACGAGCGTCCTAGTTCCTCCTCCAAAGCGCGGTAACGCTGCGCCGGGTCCTGCCCGGTGACGGCCGTGATCTCAGCCGCCAGCAGGTCGAGCAGCACCCCGTCCTTGTCCGTCGTCCAGAGCTCGCCGTCACGGCGCAGGAAGGTCGCGCCGGCGCTCCCGCCGTTCAGCCGCTGTGTGATCGCGGCTCCCGGGCCCAGGCCCGTGCCGAAGCCGTAGAAGGCCTGGTACCAGC
>SKSV01000182.1 GCA_007122815.1 Trueperaceae bacterium
ACGCAGACGAGGTCGATGTTCGGGATGCAGAAGCTGCAGCCGGAGATGCAGAAGCTGCAGAAGAAGTACAAGGACGACCGCGAGAAGCTCAGCCAGGAGATGATGAAGCTGTACAAGGAGGCGGGCGTCAACCCCGCCGGCGGCTGCCTGCCGATCTTGCTGCAGATGCCGCTGTTCATCATCCTGTGGCGCGTCTTCGTGAACTTCGAGTTCAACGAGGGCTTCCTCTGGATCCCCGACCTCGGCCTCTCCGATCCCTTCTACATCCTGCCGGCGCTGTACGTCGCAGTGATGCTCGGGCAATCGTGGTACTCGGCGCGGAACAACCCGAACATGTTGCGCCAGTCGATGATCATCAACCTGGTGTTCGTGTTCATCATCATCAACTTCCCGTCAGGGGTGCTGGTGTATTTCGTGGTAAGCATGGGCGTGCAGGTGTTCCAGTACTGGCTGCTGAGCCGGGGACAGCCACCGCCTCCGGCGCCGGCCGTGCCCGCCAAGGCCAAGGGATGAACAGGAGCTGCCGTGGCTGAACGCGACCTGGATAGCTACCTCGAGGGTCTGGGCATAGACGTCGACGACGACGGAAGTGCCGAGGAACCGATGCTCCGTGATCTCGAGGAGGAACCGGAGGAGGTCGAGGTCGAGGGCGAGGTCGAGGGTGAGGGCGAGATCCTGGACATGGAGACCGCCATGGGCGCCTACGGTATCGGGGGCGTCATCCCGGACGACCTCGATCCGCGCGAGCGCGCCGAGACGTTCCTCGTCCACCTGCTGCTCGATCTCGACGCCGCCTACTCGGTGGACGTCAGCGACCGCGAGGACGAGATCCTCGCGGAGATAAGCGGCGGCGACGCCGGCCGCCTGATCGGCAAGGGTGGCCGCACCCTGGCTGCGCTCGAGTTCCTCTCCAACGCCGTGGTCAACAGGGGCGACGCGGATCCGGTGCGCGTGGTGATCGACGTTGGTGGCTACAAGCGGCGGCGCGACGAGCGTCTGCGCCAGACCGCCCACCGTGCGGCCGGCAGGGTGCGCAAGAGCGCGCAAGAGGTCGAGCTCGAACCGATGAGTGGCGCCGAGCGGCGCATCGTGCACATGGCGTTGGCCGACGAGGAAGACGTGATCACCGAGTCCACTGGCGAGGGTCGGGCCCGGCGGGTGGTCGTCAAGCCAGCGGACTGAGGGCGTGCCGCACCGCCTGCCCGTCGAGTTGGGTGCGGCGCTGAGGCATGCCGAAGAGCGCTTGCGCGACGCGGGGGTCGAGAGCCCGGCGGCGGACGCCGCCTGGCTCGTCGAAGCCGTCAGCGGTCTCTCGCCTAGCCGCCAGAAGCTCCAGCTCGCCACACGCCTGCTGCCCCAGGCGCGCCGCCGCCTGAGGCGGCTGCTGGAGCGCCGCGCCGCGCGTGAGCCGCTGCAGTTGGTGTTGGGCGAGACGGAGTTCTTCGGTCTGAGCATGAGGGTGCGGCCAGGCGTGCTGGTGCCGCGTCCCGAGACCGAGGTGCTCGTCGAGCTGGCGCTCGCGGACCTGCCCAGGACCGAGGGCACCACCTTCATCGACGTCGGCTGCGGCAGCGGAGCCGTGGCACTGGCCGTCGCCGCGGCGCGCCCCGCTGCTCGAGTGCTGGCGAGCGATCTCGACCCGCGAGCGCTCAGGTTGACGCGTCACAACGCGCGGGCGCTGGCGCTGGCGGTCAGCGTGCACCGCTCCGACCTGCTGGCTTCGGCGCGGCTGGCCGCGGCGGTCCGGCAGGCGGACGTGCTGGCCGCCAACCTCCCGTACCTCGGCCGAAGCGAGGCCTACTCGCTCCCTCCCGAGCTCACGTGGGACCCGCCGGAAGCGCTGCTCGCCGGCAGCGATGGGCTCCTCCTGGCGCGTCGCTTACGCGCCCAGGCTTGGCGCCTGCTGAAGCGCGGCGCCGTGCTCTGGCTCGAGCTGGACGCGCGCAACGCCGGTCTTTACGCGCGCGAAGCGCGCATGCTCGGCTGGCGCGAGGTGCAACTAGCGCCCGACCTGGTCGGGCGGAGGCGCTTCGTCAGGACGGTTCGCTGAAGCCTGGTCGTCAGGTCGCTTCGCTGAAGCGCGGGGCTCACGTACCAGCCCGCTCAGCACCAGCAGCGCCGCGCCGATGACGATGCACGCGTCCGCGACGTTGAAGACCGCGAAGTCGAACCAACCCACCTGGAAGTCGATGAAGTCCACGACGTAACCGAGCCGCAGCCGGTCGAGCATGTTCCCGAACGCGCCTGCGAGGATCAGCGCGGCGGCCCCGCGCGTCAGGCTCGAGAGGTAGGGGCCGCGCACCAGCAGGTACGCGACCAGCGCCACGCTGACCACGAGGTTGAGCAGACCCAGCACGACCGTGGCGTCGATCAGCACCGGCCCGACCACCCAGTTCAGGTCGCGCAGCAGGCCGAAGGCGGCGCCGGTGTTGCGCGTGTGGGTCAGGTGGAAACCGAGACCCAACGTCACGTCCCGCACGCCCAGTGGAACGTTCGCCGCAACCCAAGCCTTGGTGAGCTGGTCGACGACGACGAGCCCCGCCGCGGTTGCCAGGGGTGTCCAACGTCGTGGCATCGCGGGGGAGTGTACCGCGCCCCGGTCCCGATGCGACCGCGGTACACTTGGTATCAAACCGTGCATACCCGCAGGCAGCGACCGCGCCTGCTACCAGGTCGCGCCCCAGGTCATGCCGCGAGAGGCGGAACGCACCATGCCGGCGACGATCTCCCAGGTCAACACGCACATCAACCGAGAGAGCGGCGAGCGCGTCGAAGTGCTCGCCGCCTTCTCCGGGAAGCTCTTCGGTAAGGCGGACGAGGCCTTCTTCGAGCAGTTCGACGCCGAGACGCTCGTAGCGATGGCCAAGGGGGGACTCGACTTCGTCGACGGTCTGGGGGATGCACCTTACAGGGTGGAGGTGCGTAGCCCGAGCTACCGCGTCGACGGCTGGGAGGCCCCCTTCACGCTGGTTCGCCTGACGCTCCCTGACCGCCCCTTCATCGTGGACTCCGACCTGAACGAGCTCCGTCGCCAAGGGGTCGAGCTGGTTCACATGCTGCACCCGATCTTCACGGTGAAGCGCGACGAGGGCGGGCGCGTGGCGGAGGTCGCCGAACCCGGCGCGAGCCTCGGAAACGGCGCCGAGCGCCTCTCGTTCGAGCTGTTCGTGATTGAGCGCGAGGACGACCCGGAGCGCTTGGAACGCCTCACGGCGTCCATAGAGAGGGTGCTCGAGGACGTCATCCTCGCGACCGACGATTACGAACTCATGCGCGAGCGCGCGATCAGCACGCGGGAGTACCTGCTCGAGCTGCGCGCGCGGTGCGCCGGCGGCCCCCACGAGGAGCGCGCGGACGAGCTCGAAGAGTACGCCGCCTTCCTCGACTGGTTGCTCGACGAGCACTTCGTCTTCATCGGTTACCGCGAGTACCGCATCCTCGAGCAGGGAGGCGAGCGCGCTCTGCAGCTCGCACCCGACTCGGGACTCGGCATCCTGCGCAGGGAGGACGACAGCGGGTACCGCGACCCCGTCCCGTTGAGTCAGATCCCCGTCGACCTGCGCGAGCGCATCCTCGGGAACCGCGTCATGGTCGTCACCCGAACCAACATCGAGAGCACCGTGCACCGCCCGGCCCGCATGGATTACGTCGGCATCAGGCAGCTCGACGACGAGTGGCAGCCGGTGGGCGAGAGGCGTTTCCTCGGGCTGCTGACGAGCAAGGCGCATATGACCGCAGCCGAGCAGATCCCGATCCTGCGTCGCACGCTGCGGAAGGTGATCGAACTCGACGGGTCTCCACCGGGATCACACGACTACAAGAACATCGTCGGGACCTTCAACAGCCTCCCCCGCAGCGACCTGTTCGGCGCCGACCCAGCCTCGCTGCTGCGCGAGATCCGCACGGTGCACAGCCTGGAGCAGGAGCGAGGCGTGCGCCTCACGGTGCGCCCCGACCCGCTCGCGCGCGGCCTGGCGGTGATGGTGATCCTGCCGCGCGACCGCTTCGACGCCGACGTGCGCAGACGCGTCCAGCAGCACCTCAGCGAGGCGCTGGGAGCCTCCCACGTCGATTACCAGCTCGCGATGGGCGAGGACGAGGCGCAGGTGCGAATGCACTTCTTCCTCACCACCGACGTGTTGCTGCGCGACGTCGACGTGAGGGGGCTGGAGCGCGAGGTGGGGGAGCTGGCACGCAGCTGGGAGGACCACCTGCGCGAGCGCCTCTTGCAGAGGTACGGCGAGCGCGACGGGCGGCGTCTCGCGGCGCGTTACCTGCACGCCTTCGACGATCGCTACCGCGCCGACACGAGTCCAGGACGCACGCTGAGCGACATCGAGCAGCTCGAGGCTCTCGGCTCGGGCCCCGTGCGGGTCGACCTCGTGAACCCGCTCGACGACAGGCGAGGTGGCGACGCCACGCTGCTGCGCGTGTACCGCACCGACCGCCGCCTGGCGCTCTCCGACGTGCTACCCACGCTCGAGAACCTCGGTTTCAGGGTGCTCGAGCAGAGCACTTACCGGATCACGGTGTCGGGAGAGGAGCGCAACCTGGTCGTGTTCCGCGTCCAGGACCAGGGTGGGAACCTGATAGACGTGCGCGCTCACGGCGAGCGACTCATCGACGCCACCACCAAGCTGTTGCGCGGTGAGGGCGAAGACGACCGGCTCAACCGGCTGGTGCTGTACGGCGGCCTGACCTTGCGCCAGGTGGCGGTGTTGCGGACGCTGCAGATGTACTACGGCCAGCTCGTAGCGGTGGTCAGCCGCCGCTTCGTGAACGAGACGCTGCTCAGCCACCCGAGCACCGCCCGGCTGCTCGTCGAGGTCTTCTCGACGAAGTTCGACCCAGACCTGAACATGGGTGAGGAGCAACGCGCGGCGCGCCTCGAGGCGGCGCGAGAAGCGTTCTTCGACGAGCTGACGCAAGTCGACTCCTTGCCGGAGGACCAGACGCTGCGCGGCCTGCTGGACCTCATCGACGCCAGCGTGCGCACGAACTACTACCTCGACCGGCCGTACGTCTCCCTGAAGATCGACTCCCACGCGGTGGCGGTGATGCCCGAGCCGCGCCCCCGCTTCGAGATCGCGGTCGAGGGCCCCGACCTGGAGGGGACCCACCTGCGCGGCGGCCTCGTCGCGCGCGGCGGCCTGCGTTGGTCGGATCGGCCCGACGACTTCCGCACCGAGGTTCTGGGCCTGATGAAGACCCAGATGACCAAGAACGCGGTGATCGTGCCGGTTGGTTCCAAGGGCGGCTTCGTCGTGAAGCGCCAGCCCAGCGACCGCGAAGCCTTGCGCGAGCACGTCAAGGAGCAGTACAGCGCCTACATCCGGGCCCTGCTGGACGTGACCGACAACGTGGTGGGCGAGCGGGTCGAGCACCCGGCTCGGGTGCGCTGCTACGACGGGGAAGACCCCTACCTCGTGGTGGCCGCCGACAAGGGCACCGCCACGTTCTCCGACCTGGCCAACGCGATCGCCGCCGAGTACGGCTTCTGGTTGGGAGACGCCTTCGCCTCCGGTGGCTCGCAGGGTTACGACCACAAGGCCGAAGGCATCACCGCGCGCGGAGCCTGGGTGGCGGTCGAGCGCCACTTCCGTGAGATGGGGCGCGACCCCATGCACGAGCCGTTCACGGTCGTCGGCATAGGCGACATGTCGGGAGACGTGTTCGGGAACGGGTTGCTGCAGAGCCCGCACGCCAAGCTCATCGCTGCCTTCAACCACCAGCACGTCATCATCGACCCCGATCCTGACCCGGCCCTCTCCTACGGGGAGCGCAGGCGCCTCTTCGCGCTGCCGCGCTCGAGCTGGATGGACTACGACCGCGACCTCATCAGCAAAGGCGGTGGGGTGTTCGAGCGGGCCGCGAAGCGCGTGCGCCTGACGCCCGAGATGCGTGCGGTCCTGAAGGTCGAGGCCGAGACCCTCTCCGGACAGGAGCTCGTGCGCACCATCCTCAAGGCCGAGGCGGACCTGCTCTGGAACGGTGGTATCGGCACCTACGTCAAAGCCAGTAGCGAGCGCAACACCGAGGTGGGCGACACCAACAACGACGCCGTCCGGGTGGACGCCAACGAGCTCAGGGCCAAGATCGTGGGTGAGGGCGGCAACCTCGGTCTGACGCAGCTGGCCCGCATCGAGTACGCCCGCTCCGGTGGACGGATCAACACCGACGCGATCGACAACGCCGGAGGCGTGGCGATGTCGGACCGCGAAGTGAACATCAAGATGCTCCTGCAACCGCTGACGCGCACCGGGGAGATCTCCGAGGTCCAGCGGAACCGCCTGCTGAAGGGCATGACCGAAGAGGTCTCACGGCTGGTGCTGCAGGACGTCGCGCGCCAGGCGCTGGCGCTCTCGCTCGCCGAGCGCCGCAGCCGCCGCGACCTGGGGATCTTCGACTCGCTCATCCGTTACCTGAGCTCGCGCGGCCTCGACGCCGCCGTAGAGGCGCTTCCCAACCGGCGCGTGCTGGCCGAGCGCGCCAAGGTCGGGGAAGGGCTCACGCGACCGGAGCTCGCCATAGTGATGGCGTACGTGAAGATGGGCATCAACCGGCGCATGCTGGAGACCGACGTGCCCAGCGAGCCGGCGCTGCGGCACTACCTGGTCCGGTACTTCCCGAGCGTGCTGAACGAGCGCTACCCGGACGCCGCGGGACGCCACCCGCTGCAGCGCGAGATCGCCGCGACGCAGATGACGAACCTGGCGGTCGACCTGCTCGGCATGACCTTCGTTCACCGCATGATCCGCGACACCGGCGCCAGCCCGGTGGAGATCATCCGCGCCGGACTCATCGCCTTCGAGGTCATCGACGCCGAGGCCCTGCTCGAGCGCCTGAACGCGCTGCCGGTGAGCGTGCCCAGCGACACCGTCTACCGCGCGCTGGAGGCGCAAGTGGAGGCGGTGGGCGGCCTGGTGCGCTGGATGCTGCTCAACGACCTCTCCGGCGAGGACGTGGGAGCTTTCGTGGATGCCTACCGCGGGCCTCTCGCGGCGATCCGCCGCGACTTGGCGGAGCTGCTGCCCGCACCTGAGCGACGCCGCTTCCAGAAGCTCTCCAAGAGCTTCCAGACGGGCGGCTTCGTGGCCGAGTTGGCGCACGAGGTGGCCACCTTCATGTACGTGCCCTCCAGCCTGGGCGTGATCGAGGTGTCGCGCCGCACCGGTGCGCCGCTCGACCAGGTCGCGAAGCACTACTTCGCGGTCGGCGAGCGTCTCGGGCTCGGCTGGCTTCGCGACGAACTCTCTGCACTTCCGCCAGCCGAGCGTTGGGCAACCATCGCCGTCGGTGGGCTGATCATGGACCTTCGGCAGGCGCAGCAGGCGATAACGGAGCGCTTCCTGCGCGCTCGCGAGAGCGAACCGAAGCTCGCCCTCGAACCGTTCCTGCAGCGCTCGCCCAACGTGCTGCGGCGCTTCGACGAGGCCTACGCCGAGTTGCTCGAAGCCGGCAAGGTCGACCTCGCCTCCGGTTCGGTGGTCGCGCGATTGCTGGAGCAGGTGCGCGCTGGTTGAGCTGCTGGAGCAGGTGCGCGCTGGTTGAGCTGCTGGGGTGATGCGGCGGCGGGCGTCGCGATTGCGGGCCCGCCGCCGCTCGAGGGCGCTTGGCGGCGACGGACTCAGCTGCCGGGACGGAACACCATGAAGAAGAAGGCCGCGTCTACGGCATTGCCTTGACCGTCGTAGATGTAGACGAGAAGGTCACCGCCGATCGAGGTGGCTCTCGCCCCACGACCTGCGGGCCCTGCCGGTGTGACCAGCGTCGCGTAGTGCAGGTGCGAGTGTGAGACGCCGTCGATGCTTATCCGGTAGCGGGGGATGCCGCCCACGACCTCGTGTGTCGAGCTCCAGTTGGTGGTGCTGGCGGTGGCGACTTTCGCTCCGTCGGCGGCGACGCGTCCGTACGCGAGCGGGAGCCCACCTCCGACCGCGTTGGTGATGGTGCCCTCCTCGGCGTCGAGCACCAGTGACGGGTTGCCTGGCTCGCCCAGCCGGATGCTACCCGTGGCGGTCACCTCGAAGATGCCCTGAGCCTGGATCAGCGGGCCGGTTCCCGAGGACTTGATGGCCAGCGCCGGGCCGGTGCCAGGGTTGGAGAGGGCAAGTACCGGAAGGAAGCTGTCCTCATCGGCGTTGATGAAGTGCGCAGCGGACGCGTTCGGCGCCGTGTTGACGGCGTAGAGCGCGGCCATGTCGTCCTCGGCGGTGCCTTGCCTGGCCACCTCACGCAGCAGGTCCACCCCCTCGGGTGGTTTGGGGGGTAGATGGAAACCCACGGGCTCGGCGGTGATGACGAGTGGGCCGCTCATGGTGTCGCCGTCTTTGTGCACGCGTTCGTCTACGGCGTCCGAGGCAGCCTGGAAGTTGTCGTTGAGCAGGTCGTTGAGCGCCGCGGCGGAGAGTACCTCGCCGTCTGCGAAGGTGGCGGCTTGGTAGCTGAACGACGCGGCCCAAACGCCCAGGCCGAGCGCCAGGCTGAGGATGACGGTGAGGAGGCGTCTAGGGGGACTCATGGATCTTCCTCCGTTCGTCTTGGAGGTTCCTTGAAGCGGCGCGGGCTTCACGGACCGAAGCGGCACTCCCCGTAGCGGGAGGTGCCGAAGACGCAGAGCTCGTCCACGCCCTCTGCTACTACGGTGATGGTGATGGTGTCGCTCTTGCTCGGGTCTAGCACGCTGGCAGCCGTGACGGTCGCGCTGCCTGGTGAGAGCGCGACGACCAGGCCGTCGGCGTCGACGGTTGCGACGTCGGTGTCGCTGCTCGTCCAGTCGACGCTAGTGTCTGCTCCGCCGACGACGTCGATGCTCACCGTCAGCTCGAGGTCATCACCGACGTTCAGCGTCTGGTCGTCCTGGTCGATGGTGAGGCTTCTCACCTCGGGTTGTGGGTCGGGGTCGGGCTGACGTGCGCAGCTCACCAGCAATAGGGCTGAAGCCGCGAGCAGCACCAGCCAAGCTGGACCCGGCCGCCTCACGGATGGGTTCGCCATCGCCACGGCGCTCCTTCCGGGAACGATGCGATCACGCGCGTCCGCGTGCCGCAAAGGCAACGTTGGACGTGTGTGCGGGGCTAACCTCACCCCTCCCATCCGAGCGCACGGATCACCCACGGGTCACGAACTGTGTCGTCAGCCTAGGAGCGTGGTCATCAGCTGTCAACCGCTCGTGAGGGATTCTTGGCGTGTGGTTCTTGGCGCGTTACGGGCTGCCCGTGGCGGCTGCCCGGCTTCTCACGGCGGCGAGCACCAGGGCGGCTGCCACCGCGACGGTGGCCAGCAGCCCCGCCCAATCGCCGAAGCGCACGTACGGGGTGAGGCCCTCGTACGCTGGGACGTCCACGAGCAGAGCAGCGCGTTGGCCCAGGGCTAGGCGCTCGATCACGCGGCCGCGGTGGTCGATCACCGCGCTCGGGCCCGATTGGTTGGCGAAGGCCAGCCAGCGACCCGTCTCCACCGCTCGGAACGCGCTCAGCCGCAGGTGCATCTCCGGGGTGACTGTGCGGCCCGCGAAGCTGTCCTCCGTTAGGGTGATCAGGACCCTCGCGCCGGCCCTGACCGCTTCGCGCGAGAGCGAACCGAACACGCTGTCCAGGCACACGCCCAGGCCGATCGGGACGCCCCTTACATCGAGTGGGGGGAGCCGCTGGCCGGCGGTGTAGTGGCGTTCGTTCAAGGGCACCAGCGCGCGCTTGCGGTAGACCTCGTGGAGCTCGCCGTCCTGCCAGTGGAAGATGGAGTTGTACGACCTACCCTCCACGTACGAGACTGCGCCGACCAAGGCGCGTGGGGCCGACGAGAGCGCCGCGGCCACCTCCTCCGGCACCTCTCCCGGCCGCAGGGGTCGAGGCACCACGGTCTCGCCCCAGATGATCAGGTCTGGGTTGCGCGCGGCGGTGGCGTTGGTGAGCGAACCGTACGTCGCGAGCAAGCGCTGAGCCGCGATCGGGTCGAACCTGGCCATGAGCGTGTCGAGGCTGGTCACGGCCCCTTGCACTACGGCCACGCGCAACTCGGGGCGCTCGCGGTCCTTGACCGCGGAGCCGGGAGCGGGCACGAGAACCGCCAACGCAGTGAGGAGGACGATGGCAGCCAGCGGTTCGAAGCGGCGCCAGCGCAGCGCCGCCACGAGCGCCGCGTTCGCGGCCGCGACGAGCAACCCGACACCGGTCATGCCGCTCCAGGCGGCCGCGAGCCGCAGCGGGGTGTCGAACTGGGTGGCGCCCAGCACGGTCATGGTGTTCGCCAGCTGACCGAACAGCCAGCGTTGCCCCACGACGAACTCGGCCGCGCCCACCAGCAGCGGGTAGACGGCCAGTGCCGCGCCCCCACCGAGGCACCTCGAGACGACGACGAACAGCACCGCGGTCACGGCACCGGGCACGCTCGCTAGCAGCACCAGGACCGGGTACGCCCAGGGCTCCACCGGCAGGACACCCTCGAAGGCGACGAGCCCTCCGCCAAAGGCCGTCACGGCACCCAGCAGTGCGGCGCGCGGCAGCCGCCTCTCGGCGCCCAGCGCGTAGAGCAGCGGCACGAGAGCGCCGAGGGCCAGCCACCCGGGCACGAACGGCCGCGCCGCGACGCTGAGGAGCGCAGCGCTCAGCAGCGCCAGCGCCAG
>SKSV01000248.1 GCA_007122815.1 Trueperaceae bacterium
ATGTTCTCCCTCTCTGTGCTCGCGCTGCTACCTCGCCGTTCAGTGCGGTGGCGAAGTAGTCGGGGCGCCCTACCTGGCCCCCCTTGAAGGCGATCTCGATGCCGTCGAACTCGCCGCCAGGCGCGTAGGCTCGGCACAACGGTCCGCCGGGGGCCAGCGGGGCCACCATCTCGAGCGCCTCGATGCCGAGTGCGGCGGCGACGTGGCCGGAGGTGTCTCCACCGGCTACCACCACGCGCCTCACGCCGCTCCTCTCGAGCAGAGTGCGGAGCGTCTCACCGATCTCCGTTCCCAGGAGCCTAGCGATCTGGAGCCGCGCGCCTCCAGCGTTCATCCCGCGCGACGCGAGTGCCTCGTGGGTAGCTGTGATGCGCGGGTCACGAGACCCCAGGCAGCTGTGCAGGAGGACGCTGCGACCCTCAGCGAGATGCCGGTTCGCCTGAAGGGCGGCCTCTTCACGCGCAGCTGCCGAGCGATCCGGGTCGACGAGTCCAGCCGTGTCGAGGGCTACGACCGCGTAACCGCTGGCGTCCGCCTCGCGGATCTGCCTCTCGGTGACGGGCGAGCAGCTTCCCGACACGGCCAGCACCTGAGATGCGCTCGCAAGTGGCGCGGGCGGCTGCTCGGGTTCGAGCAACCCGATCTCGCGCCAATGTGCCAGGAGGGCGTACTGGATGCCCGAGCCACCGATCGCGAACAGCGGTGTTTCGCGGCTCGCTCGATCCCAGATGAGGCGACCGGCCTTGGGGAGCTGCTCGGACTCGAGCAGGTCGAAGAGCACGACGTCTGGCCCCTCGGCCAGCAGCTCGTCGAGCCGCGCGGACCTCGCGCTCTCGTCCCGGCCGTACTGGAGCACGTCGAAGAGGGCGAAGCTCTTGCTGGTCTGCTGACCCAGGTGGACGCGCAGGTCACTCTCGTTCATCGGAGTGACCGGATGCGCGCTCATGGTGGGGTGTCTGTCGAGACGGAACGGTGCGCCGTCGCTGCCCACCCCTGCTCGCGCGAAGACGTTGCCGAAGACGCAGTAGCGCCCGAACCTCGGCACGCCCCCGACCAGCGGCACGAAGGGCGAGTGGAACACCTCCTGGCCCAAGTCGAGCGCGCGGCCGATGCTGCCCACCTCGGGCGAGGAGTCGAAGGTCGAGCACGTCTTGTAATGCGAGATCGGTGCGCTGAGCGCGGCTAGTTCGGTGAAGAGCGGTGGCAGCACCTCGTCCATCGCTTCGGGTGAGAGCGAGCGGCCCGTTCCGGCGATGCCGAGAGCGTCCACGTCGGCGAAGGCCGCGCGGGCCTCGGCGGAGGGGGACCTCAGGAACAGCACGGTCTTCACGCCGGCCAGGGTGAGCGCCTCCAAGACGTCCGTCGACCCCGTGAAGTCGTCACCGTAGAAGCTCATCAGGAGGTCTCTCATGGCTGACGCCTGCTTCTCATCGCGGGATCAGCCTCCGCAGGTACGCGACGCTGGACGCGACCCAGGCGTCCTCGGTGGCGATGCTCTCCTGCAGCTGAGGCAGCTTCGGGGGCCACAGCTCCAGGATCACGTTGTGCTCGCGGGCCTTTGACCCCACCTCGTGAAGGAGCCACGGGATGTCGATCATGCCCTCGCCGGCCGGGCGGCCCTCGACCGCGAACCCCATGGTCTCGTTGCTCCGCCTGATGATGACGTCCTTCACGTGCAGGTTGACCACGAACGGCGCGAGGGTGGCGACGACCTCCTTGGTCCCTTCGAGCGCTCCGAGGGAGTTGGCGGTGTCGAGGCAGATGCCGACCGCGGGGCTGTCGAGCTCGCTGACCAAACGAGCCAGGGTGGCGGCGGCGAAGCGGTCGTGGTTCTCGATCGCCAGCACCACTCCCTGCGCCTCGAAGCTCGGCATCAGCGGCTTCAGCGTGCTCAGGATCTCGCCTTCGCTGGGATGGTCGTCGGCGGTGTCCACCACCACCCGCAGAACTGGTGAGGAGAAACGTGTCGCGAGCTCCAGGTAGCGTTCGAGGTGCTCCGGAGCTATGCCTCGCGTTCCCACCTCGACGTCCACGCTCAGCGCCTTCGCGCGCGCTTCGAGCTCAGCGAGCTGGTCCTCGTCCAGAGGGTGGAGCGGGAGGTTGTCGCCGATCTGGACCAAGTCGACACCCAGCTCGGCGGCTCGCTCGACGAGGTCGACCGGCGACATCGGACGCGGCGGCGGGAAGCCGCGGACGCCGATCGCCCAGGCGTAAGCGAAGGAGCCGATTCCGAGTCTCACGCTGCCCTCCTCCGGCGCGCTCAGCGCCCGGAGGTAAGCGCGTCGGACAGCACGTCGCGGCGGCTGTTCGAGGCGGCCGACTCGTAGGAGCCGTACACGAGCTCCATGGTCTTGACGTTGTCGCTTCCGGTGGTCTCTGCGGCGCCCTTGCCCTGGAGCGCCTGGAGGATGTCGGCGTTGCAGGGCACGATGCTGGACTGGACCACGTCGTACTCGGGATCGGCCCAGGAGTAGCGGGGCGGCGCGTGGCGCGTTGCGAACGCGCCTTCCTCGGTGGTGACGCGGATCCAGTAGTCCTTGGTGAGCGCGATCGATCCCCTCTCGCCCTCGATGAAGGCGAAGGTCTGAGGGAAACGCTCGAACTCGCTGCGCGTGGCGTAGCTCATCTCGCACAACACGGTGGCGCCGCTCTTCATCTTGAGCATCACGGTGGCGACGTCCTCGCCCTTGATCTCCGGGTTCACCCGTCGCGTGTGGCAGTAGAGGCTCTCGGCTTCGCCGAAGAGGAAGCGGGCGCTGTCCAGGATGTGGCTGCCGACGTCGACGA
>SKSV01000372.1 GCA_007122815.1 Trueperaceae bacterium
GTCTTCGGACAGGTGGTCGCGCGCCCGGTAAGAAGGCGCTGTTCGGGGTGGCGGTCGAGGCGGATGACGCGGGTCTGCTCGGTCGCTGCCGGATGGGGCTGCTGCACGACCTATCGGCCGACTCGCTGGTGCGGTTCGTGACACGTCACGTCGAGTCGGGATCCCTCGTGGTCACCGACGCGTGGAAGGGCTACGTGCCCATCGCCATGGCGGGCTTCACCCATGAGTGGCGGAGCCAGCCCGCGGCGCGCAAGGCGGGCGAGGAGCTGGACGCGCTGCTGCCGGGCGTGCATCGGGTCGTGTCGTTGTTCAAGCGCTGGTTGTCGGGAACGCACCAGGGCGCCAGGGCGCGGTCGGGAGTGAGCACCTCAGGGCGTACATGGATGAGTTCGTGTTCCGCTTCAACCGACGCCGATCGAGAAGCCGGGGGATGCTGTTCAACCGCGTCCTGGAGCTGGCAGTTCGACATGAGCCGGTCCGTTGCCGCGACCTCATCGCCGATCCACGACCGAGAAGCACTTCCCCAACGCCAGCAACTGCACGTGGTTGTGTAGCACGCCACACCACGACTAGTGTGAACACGCCCTAGTCGAGCTAGCGGCGGTCTGGCACCCCAGGTGGCGCTCAGCGCACGTGGATGGTGATGACCTCGGAGACGACCGGCGGATCGAACGGGATGTGGCGGTAATCGCCGAAGAGAGCCTGCAAGGTGTAGGTGCCGGGCTCGAGGTCGAGCACCAGCTCGGTCTGGCCTCCACCGAGGTGGCGGGTCTCGTCGACGAACGGCAGCGGCGCGTTCATGTCTACATCTTCTAGCGGTAGGTTGATGAGCAGATGATGGTGGCCAGTGTTCGGATGGTCGACACCTGCCGGGGCCACGCCCATGCCTCTCAAGCCGAAGCGCACCAGCACTGGGCCCTCGATGACCTCACCGTGATGGGGTGTGATCAGGTAGAGCGTCACGTCCTCGGCTGGCGCTACGCGTTCGATCTGAGCTATGGCTATGGCGACCGCGGCGATGGCGGCTAGTGTTGCTAGCAAGACGGCTGCTTTGCGTCGCATATCTCCTCCTAGCTTCGTGCTGCTTTCAGAGTGACACCGTAGCGCACAACGTGGCCAAGCACAAGTTCGTGCCTGACGTGAACTCGAAGGAGAACGCGTCGACCTGGTCAGCGACACTCACACTGCAGCCGCAGGTCCCCGGTCAGAAGCCGCGATGCGGTCCTTGCGTCGGCACGAAGGTCAGGTTGCCACCCTGCGGGTTCGCGAACTCGTCGGCAGCGTGCCAGCGCAGTGTGCGATCGAGCGACCCGCTGACGTCGCTGTCGCCGTCGAACCCGCTCGGGTCCAGCAGCCTAACCAGCGCCCCCTCGTAATGGCCCACCCACAGCGCCCCGCTGCGGTCCAGCGCGACGAGCTCCGGTTGCGCGATCCCCGTTCGCAGGTACGCATCCGCCGGCACGGCCAGATCTCCCTGGAGCTCACCCAGAGCGTCGAAGCGCGCCACGTGACTGGCAGTGCCTACGTACACGACGTCGTCTTCGTCCACCACCAGCGAGGTCGGGCGCGGCAGGGACCTGCCGGCTTCGAGCGAGGAGTCTGCGACGGCGCGGAGAGTCAGGCTCGGCGCCACGTTCACCTCTCCGGACTCCCCAGCTAGGTCGTCGTACCGCAAGAGTGCCTCACCGGCGAAGTCGACCAGCCACAGGCGATCGCTGAGGTCGATGAAGAGGTCCCACAACCAGCGAGTGGTCTCGTCGCTGCCTGGCACGCCAAGGACGAGGGCAGGCTCCAGCTCGGCTGCACCCACTGCCGCCGCGACGTCAGCGGCCTCGAATCGCAGCACACGCGCGCCCGCGCCGTGGTCCGAGCCGACCCAGAGGGCTCCCGAGCCATCGAACGCCAACCCCACTGGCGCCTCCAGGAGCCCGTGCGTGATCGTGGCGGCGCGGCTCACGGTGCCATCCTCCGCCCACGCCGCGTCAGCCAGGACCACGATCTCGTCAGCGTCGAAGTCGGCGAAGTACACGCGCCCGTCGGGACCGACGGCGATCCCGGTCACTGCCGTGGGGCTCTGCTCGCGCAAGCGCCAGGAGCGACTGGGTTCGCCGGCGTCCATCAGGTCTTCGGACTGGAGCACGCGAACGCCGGCGCTGAACGCCGGAGCCAACAGGAGCGCGGGGTAGTGAGTGTGATCGACGCTCGCCTGGGCGGTGACGTCCTCGACTACGGTTACGCTCTGCTCGCCGGGCTCGGGCTCGTAGCGATCGCTCATCACACCACCGGCATCGAAGACGGTGCTCGCCACGACCCGGTAGTTTCCCACCGGCAGCGTCAGGGTCGTGGTGCTCGTGAGTTCCCGGTCGCCGTCGTCACCTGCAACGCTCACCCTCGCCGCGACACCTGGTGGGAGGCCCGTGACGGTCACGATCAACTGGCCTTCCTCGATCGGGTCCGGGTCGGGGTCGGGATCCGGGTCGGGGCCCGGTCCGGGGCTGGTGCCGCACGCCACGAGCAGTGCGGCGGCGAGGAGCGCGAGCGTCCAGAGCGCCCAGCGCGGCGCCGTTCCAGAAGGCGTGCGGGCTTCGCCGATCATGGTGCCTCCCGAGCGGCGTCCGAGCGAGCGCCGCTAGTGGAGGCAAGGCTACAGCACACCCGGGCCTGGCCGAGTGGAACCTCCAACGCTCGCCCAACGTCCTCTTCCCTAGGGTGCCGAGATGCCATTACCGATACCTCGACGTTCGCTATGGATGTCATCGGCGCTCGCCGCCGCCCTCACGTTGGTCGTAGCTTGCGACCGCGGAGACGCTACACCTCCTGTCCGGGTCAGTATCGACCCTGGCGACACGACGCTCGAGGTCGGCGCGGAGTTGACCTTGACGGCGACGGTCACAGGAGCGCACGAGCAGGGCACGCTGACGTGGTCAAGCAGCGACCCCAGTGTCGCCAGCGTGGAGAGGGTCGACGGCGCCGGCCTGGTGCGTGGCGAGGCCGAGGGCACGGCGGAGATAACCGCGCAGAGTTCGCTAGACGCGAGCGCCAGCGACAGCGTGACGGTCTCCGTCGTACCAGCCCCCACCGCAGTAGGCGTGCTGCTGGCAGGCGATCCGGATGCCCTTGCGGTCTCCGCGACCACCGACCTGAGCGTCCCGGTCGACCGCGACCCCGACCTCGTGAGCGTCGACGAGGACTCGCCCTTCCGCGAGCGCTACCACCGCGGGGAGATAGAGATCGGTTTCGTGGTCACGGCCACCGTGGGGCAGGTGAACGCCTTGCTGGAGGCGTTCGAGGCGCGCATCGTCGACATGCTCCCCGATCACCCCCAGGTGATCGTGCGCGTGCCCGATCCGGGCAGCCTGCAGGGGTTGCGGTCGCTCGCGGCGGCCATCGAGGAGGACGCGATCGTGGAGTTCGTGCTGCTGAGCGAGCTGGTGGAGGCTCCCGACACCGGGCCCAACACGGCCCTCGCCGATGCCACCCGGGCGGCCTCCGCGGCTGTCGGCAGGCTCGTGTTACCGGGCGAGATCGGAACGCGCTTGGAGCGCGTCGACCACCAACTGGCGGTGCGGGCCCACGCGGCTTGGCACGCGCGCAGCGCGGTGGTCGGTCACGATGACCGCCCCTGGCTGGTGGTGCCGGACTTCTACGGTGACGGCCGGCCCGACCTGACCTACTACGACGCCACGTTCGCCTCGGCCGAGTTCGCCACCGGCGATCCCCACTCGCACGGTTACCACGTGCTAGGCATCATGATTGGCACCTTCGACCACGCCTTCACCGGCGTCACGCCCGAGGACGAGGAACAGGACAACGACGACGTCACCGGAGTGGTCCCCGCTGGCCTGCGGGTGCGGATCGTGGACCTGCGCGACGTGAACACCACGCCTCGCAACATGAACCGCACCATCAGCCGCATCGAGCACATCCTCTCTCAGAACCCAGGTGCCAACATAGTCGTCAACACCAGCCTCGGGAACCGCTCCAGCTCGAGCACGTACGCCCGCAGCTGGACGCGCAAGGTGCGCGGTTGGTCGGACGCCGACACGGTGGGAGCCGGGCTCGAGCACCGCTTCCTCCACTTCACCGCCGCCGGCAACGTCGAGCGTGACGACGACGGCAACATCATCGACACCTGGCCGGCCGTCGACAGCAGCACCTGGACGTACGCCGCGCTGGGTGACATGAGCGCCACGGTGGGCCGCGATTACCCGAACCTGACCAACATCTTCGTGGTCGAGAACCGCCGCTCCACCGAGCACGGCGCGGGAGGCTCGAGGCCGTTGCCCAGCTGCGCCGCTGAAGGGTCGATAATGGGCGGGAACCTCTCCGCCATCGGCACCGACGTGTACTCGTTCGCCACGACCGTCGACCGTGACAACGACGTCCACGACGTGAGCACCCCCTCCGAGAAGTCAGGGACGTCGATGGCCTCGCCGCAGGCGGCGGGTGTGGCGGCCTTGGTCTGGTCTCTCGCGCCCGACCTGAGCGTCCCGGATCTGTTCGACCTCATCTCGCAGACGGCTCTCGACGACCCGGGCGGTGGCGGCAGCGACTGCAACAGCGCGGCGCCGCAACCCGTAGTCGACGCGTACGCGGCGGTGCTCGCGGCCGGTGGCGTCGACGCCTGGCGCGCGGTGCTCGACGTGAACGCCGACGGCGTGTTCGACGAGGACGACATCGCTCTCTACCTCGCGGCGTTCGCGGACCAGGGTAGCGAGCTGGCGTACGACCGTTTCGACCTCACCGGCGACGGGCGCTCTGGATCGCAAGCGCGCACCGAGCGACTCGATCTCACCGGCGACGGCCAGTACGGGACGGTGAACCGCAGCATCGCCGGGCGCACGATCACGTACGACCAGAGTGCCCTCTCGGACCACGACGTGCTCTGCTACCACGCCTACACGAGCACCTACCAAGGGAGCACGGCCCCTCGCGACGAGCTGCTGAACGAGCTCTGCGCCGGGGTTGCCGTGCGGGTGGTCAACCCGCAGGACGGCGACATGCTGTGGGCCGGTGACGGGGTCTTCCTGGAGGCCGAGCTGTACACCGCGTGGCCCGACGCTCCCGCCATCGACCCGGCGCTCTACACCATCCACTGGAGCTACCTGCTCGAGGACGGAGAGCGGATGCAGCTCGGCGTCAGCACGGACGGCGAGGAGCTCGAAGCCGAGCTGGTCTGCCGTGACGCGATCGTCACCGCCGAGGCTCGCCACCGCAACGTGCCGCGCGTGAGTCGCGACAGCGTCGCGTTCACCCTCCTCGGCGCTCAACCCACCCCGTGGACCCCGGTGATCACCGAGCCTCTCAGTCGCACCAGCTACTTGAACGTCTCCGTGCCCGCGAACACGGTGACGCTCCGAGGTGTTGCCAGCCGCGTCGACTGCCCCGGCATCGAGCCGGCCGACCCGGACGATCTCCGCTGGTCGGTGCAGGGAGATGGGAGCTTCGCGACCGTGAGCGGCCCAGAGCTCACAGTGACGACATCGCAGCTGGCGTCGGGAGGCGGTTACGAGGAGCGAACCTTCGTGCTGCGCCGCCTGCACGGCATCTCGACCTCGCACAGGGTCGTGCCCTGCACGAGCTTGGTGTTCGGTGAGCTCCGCCGCTGCCCCGATCCGGCACTCACGAGCGCCGTGGAGGACGCACTAGCGAAGCGTTTCCAGGACTACTACGATGCTCAGGACGCGCGAGCGGCGCTCGAGGCAGAGCTCCTGGGTCTCCTGGACGGTGTGGTGCCGAGCCCGTTCCCGTTCCCCGAGCCGACCTTGACGCAGCGCCTCTCGGAGGAGCTCGACTCGTTCGAGTGGGAGATGTCCTTCCAGCTGTTCGGTGACCTGTTCGACCTGGTCGGTCAGGCAGACGAGCCCGGCTTCAGCGCCGCGTTGCTCGACCTCGAGGTGCTGGCCTCGGCTCAGCTCGGCGACTTGCTGCCCGAGGTGTTGGAGCTCTTCCTCGCAGCATCTGGAGTCACGCAGGCGGTCCACACTCACTTCCAGCCAGCCGAAGGGGGCGGGGGTGACGGCTGGAGCACCTTCCAGTTCGCGGACCCCGCCTCGCTCGACGATGCAGCGCTCAGCGCGCCGGTTTCGGCGGCTTTGCACGGCTTCCTTACCGGTTTCGCCGAGACCCACAACGGCGGTCCGGGGATGTTCTCCAGTGCCGACTACGACCTCGAGACCAGTGTGGAGGTAGGTGTCATCGCCGCTGGCATCGCGGCCATCGACGAGCTCTGGCCGTGAGCGGGCTGGCCAGAGTCTCCCGGGCCGAGAGCGGTGGGCCCGCGGACCTGGGGAGGCCGATCCGTCGCTCAACGCGTCAGCGGTGGCGCAGCGCGAGTCGCTCGGGGAAGCTCGGCCGTGTCGACCCAGCGGCACAGCACCTCGGCCTCCTCACGGAGGTCGAGGGTGGCGCCGCGCCGCTCGGCACGCTCCTTGGCGGCGGAGTCCAGATCGCCCTGGAGGTCGTTGAGCAGGAGCTCGGTGAGGACCCGTGGCCGCTGGAGGTGGGGAGTCGCCGCGCGCGCGCAATGGAGCAGCGCCACGCCCTCCTCGGGGTCTCGCTCAGCCTTCAGCCAGGCCAGCCAGGCGACCAGCTGGGCCACGCGCGGTGTCGCGCGCGCGGCGAGCGCGGTGCGCAGGGCGTCGCGCAGGTGCAGGGCAGCCTCCTCGGGGGCGCTCGGTAGCAGCAGCTCCGCGAGGCGCTCGCGCGTGAGCGTCGTGGCGTAGTCGTGCCCCAGGCCGACGAGTCCCTTCAGGGCGCGCTCGAAGGCTGCCCTGGCGGTGTCGCGGCGGCCCTGCGCGAGGGCGAGCTCGCCGAGGCCGTGCGCCGTCCAGGCGATACCCCAAGCGTCGTCGGTGGAGGAGCTCAGGCGCTCGGCCCGCTGGATGTGTTCAGCGGCCTCGGCTCGAAGCCCCAGCTCGAGACAGACGCCTGCCAGGTTGTTCAGGACGACGATGAGCCCGCGTGGGTCGCCGAGCCGTTCGCGCTCGACCAGGCTGCGCAGGTAGTGCTCGCGGGCGCGGGTGTGCTGCCCCGCCGCCTCCTCGACCATGCCCAAGGTGTTGGCGCACTTGGCCTCACCCGCCGCGTCTCCGGCATGCACGAAGTCTGACAGCGCGTCCTCCAGGTGACGGCGTGCCGAGTCGAGCTCGCCCTGGGCGTTGCAGACGTTGGCCAGGACGAGTGCCGAGGTGCCGGCCGCAGCGGCCTCACCGTGTTCGGAGAACGTCTCGCGCGCCCTGGCGAGATGCGCCGGGATAGACCCGTACTGGCCTAGGTAGAAGCGGAAGTGCCCCTCCCTCAAGCGCATCCAGGCGTACGCGAGCTCGGCTCGCGCGCTCTTCTCGGTGCGCTCGCTACCCTGGGCCGCACCGCCGCCACGCTCCTCGTGCTCGATCCCCGGCACGTCACCGCCATGCGCCACGTGCTCGATCGCCTCGGCCGCGTCGGCGAACATCGCAACCGCCTCGGCGAAACGCCCACGGAGGTCCCAGAGGTTCGCGACGCCACGCGACAGGGACATCAGCGCGTCGAAGTCGCGGCTCGCCACCGCGAAGCGCCAAGCGGCGCGGACGTTCTCGCTCTCTGGGTTCAGCGCCGTGATGGCGCGAGCCTGCTCGGGCCCCTCCAGCGCAGCCTCGTGCTCAGCGAGCCAGCGCGCGAAGAGGCGCGCGTGGCGCTGCCGCACCCGCAGCGAGCGACCGCTGGCCTCGAGACGCCGCTCCGCCAGCCGTTGGATGACGTCGAGTAGCACGTAGCGCTTACCGAAACGCTGCACCAGGGAGGCGTCGATGAGGGTGCGGAGGTGACGAAGGCCCGCGCCTGCCACCTCGGCCGCGGTCTCGCGGGTGAAGCCTCCCCGGAACACCGCCAGCGCCGCGAAGACAGCCTGATCGGCCGGGCGCAACATCGACCAGGAGGTGTCGAAGACCTGCTCGAAGCTGGCGTGGCGACGCCTCGCCGGGGTTCCTGCCTCGGCGTTCGTCAGCAACTCGGCGCTCGACGAGAGTTCCTCCGCGATCTCCTGAGGGCTGAGCGCCCTGACCCAGGTCGCCGCGAGCTCGATGGCCAGCGGCAGCCCGCCGACGAGCCTGCACACTCGCGCGACCGCGGCGCGCTCCGCGGGGCCGGTGGTGAAGGCGCTAAAGGCCCGCGAGGCGACGTTCTCGAAGAGCCGTACCGAGGGGTACGAGCCCGCCTCGTCGAAGGTTGCGTCTTCCGGTGGGCAGGTGAGCCCTGTCAGCTCGAAGCTCCGTTCGCCGGCTAGCGAGAGCCTCACCCTCGACGTGACCAGCACGCGCACTCCGGGTGCGGACGCCACTATCCGCTCCACTAACGGAACCGCGCTCATGGCATCCTCGAAGGTGTCGAGCACGAGCAACATCTCGCGCTCGCGCAGCAGCTCCACGAGTTGCGCGCTGGCGTCCTGCGCCACGCGCTGGGTAGGCGCCACGGCCTCCACGATCGCGGCTGGGAGACGCGAGTCGTCGTCCAGCTCGGACGCATCCACGAACACCGTGCCGTCGCGCTGACGCGGCGCCAGTTCCAGAGCCACCTCCACCGCCAGGCGCGTCTTGCCTACGCCGCCGGGACCGAGCAGCGTCACCAGCCGCTCGTCGTCCTTGGAGAGAAGGTCCACGAGCAGTTCGTGCTCGTCGCGGCGTCCGAGGAACGGGGTGAGGAAGCGGGGTAGAGCGTCGCTGCGTCGCTCGGGCGGCGGGGTGACGGCGCTCTCAACGGACTCGCGCGCGCTCGAGTCCGTCTCGGTCACCGGCGCGTTGGCGCTCGCCAGGGTGGTCTCGACCACTGTTACGCTCGAGCCGTCCTGGTCGCCGAGCACCGCCCGTCCAAGCAAGTCGTCTGCCTGACGGATGGTGGCGACCAGCGCGCGTGTCTGCGCCAGGGGTTCGATGCCGAGCTCTTCGCTCAGCTGGTGCTCGAAGGCGGCGTACGTGCGCAGTGCCTGCTCGCGCTGGCCATCGACGAAGGCGGAGTGCAAGTACGCCTGGACCAGCTCCTCGTCGAGGAGGTCGTGCTGCAACACGCGGGCCAGCATCGCTGCCGCTTCCCCGTGCTCGCGCCGCGCTCGCGCCGCTTCGGCGTGAGACATGGCGGCGTCACGCCAGAGCCGCTGGAGCCACTCGCGCTCGCGCGCGAACACCCCGTCCAACCCCGGAGCGTTGGCGAAGCGCGCCTCGCCGAGGAGCGGAGCCCGTGCCAGCTCGAGCGCCGTCGCCAACTCACCGGCCTCGACGGCGGTTCGGAACTCCTCGACGTCGCTTTCGACCTGCCAGCGCAGGTGGTCGCGGGTGGCCTCCAGACCGACTGCGTAGGACCTCGAGCGAACGCGGTG
This sequence comes from Trueperaceae bacterium, assembly GCA_007122815.1. Classification (GTDB taxonomy): domain Bacteria; phylum Deinococcota; class Deinococci; order Deinococcales; family Trueperaceae; genus CSSed10-48. The sequence continues at coordinate 9,353 of SKSV01000372.1, forward strand.
GAGGCGCCAACGGAGGTTTGCGCGGGCCGTGGACTCGTCCGAGTCGGGCCAGAAGTGCCCCGCCACAACAGTTCGCGCGACCCACCCCTGTTCCAGCGCCAGGTAGCAGAGGACGGCGTCGTCGACGGTGGTGCCCAGCTCGAACCACCGCCCATCGTCGAAGACGGCAGGGTTACCGAAGAGGCGCACCCGCACGGCCATGCTCGAGCGTATCCAACGGTGCGCTGAACCATTGTGCCGCACGCGGTTCTGCCCGGCTCGAGAGGTTGCCTGTCCGCGCAGCGCGAGAGGCTAGATGGTCTGTCCAGCTGCGCCTCCAACGCTGGCCCAACGCTGCGGGGGCTAGGCTTCCGCGCATGTCGCCGTGGCGCCGGGCGTCATCCAGGGTCCGCCTGGATTGACGGTCCGGGCCACACGTTCCCATGCGCCCATGCGCCAAGCGCAGGCGACCGAGGCACAGAACGTACCTAGGGTCTGACTAGACCCAAAGAGCCTTGACCTTGCACAAGCTCTCTTTCCAAGGAGGAACCTCGAGTGAGACGAATCGTTCCGTACGTGTTCGGAGCCCTGCTCGCCCTCGTCCTGGCGGCGTGCGGTGGAGGCGGTGGCGGCAACGGTCTGACCGTGACCGGAGTCGTCGTGACGCCCAGCAGCGCCACGGTCGCCGAAGGTGAGACCGTGAGCCTCGCCGCGACCGTCCAGCCCGTCGGCGTGAGTCAAGCCGTCACCTGGAGCACCTCCAACCCGACCGTCGCCACCGTGAGCAACGGCGTCGTCACGGGTGTGAGCCAAGGCAGCGCCACCATCACCGCGACAAGCGTCGCTGACCCGGCGCGCTCCGGTACGGCGGCGGTGACGGTGACCGAAGAGGACGATGCTGGTCCTCAGCCCGACCCCGACGAGGACGTCATCACTGTCGACTGCAGCGTGGCGGGGGAGCTGTCCGACGACATCACGACGACCACGACTCTGCCGGTGGATTGCCACCGCGTTACGAGCAACATCACGATCTCTGGTGCGCTCACCATCCTGCCCGGGACGGTGTTGGAGTTCAACTCGAGTGCCGGCTTCCGGGTAGCCGACGGTGGATCGCTACGTGCGGTCGGCACCGTGGTGAACCCGATCACGTTCACGAGCGCCTCGGGTGACCCGAACGATTGGCGTGGCGTCGGCATCTTCACGAGCAGCAGCGCCAACTTGCTCGAGCACGTAGTGATCGAGAA
>SKSV01000041.1 GCA_007122815.1 Trueperaceae bacterium
CGAGGTAGACGAGCCGCCCGATGGACTCGGGCACCCGTTCGGCAACGCCGCTGATGACCAGTCCAGCGTAGCTGTACCCCACCAGCAGAACCTCTTCCAGGCGTTCGTATCGAATCACGTTCTCCACGTCCAGGGCATGGGTGTCCAGGTCGATCTCGGGGTGCGCCAGGTGGACCCTCTCGCCTAGACCCGTGAGGGTGGGGGTGAACACCTCGTGCCCTTCGGCACGCAGAACCCGCGCGACGCTACGCCACATCCAACCGCCGGCCCACGCACCGTGCACCAACACGTAGGTCGCCACGAGGGCCTCCCGATCCGGTCCCGCGCCCGCTTGCAGTGCTTCGAGAACCATACTAACGCGCCGATACCGGTCGAGCTCGGCGAGCGCTCTCAACGCGACGTCAGGAAGCGCTGCCCCCAGGCTAGGTGTGACTTCATGGCGTCGGCCGCCTCGACGCCGCGGCCCTCAGCGATCGCCTCGACGACGGCGCGGTGCTCCTCGACGCTTTCGAGCATGCGCTGAGGGCGCTGCCGCAGGACACCGATTATGATGCGTGCCAGCCGGTCCCGCATTCGCCACATGACGCGGGTGATCTCGCGATTGCCCTGGAACTCGCACAGGAGGAAGTGGTAGCCGGTGTCGAGCCGCATGTTCTCCACCACATCGCCGCTCTCGGCCGCCTCGACTTGTCGATCGAGGTTCTCGTGCAGCTGGCGCAGCCGCTCGGGCGTCAGCGTCCCCGCCAACTGCAGCACGACGAAGCTCTCCAGGGCCGTGCGGACCTCGAACAGGTCGATGATCTCACTGAGCGAGACCTCTGCCACCACGATGCCCTGCTGGGGCGAGACCCGCACCAGCCCCTCGGACTCCAGACGCTCGATGGCGGACCGAACGGGTGTCTTGCTCATGGCCAGCTCCGCGGCGAGGCGCCGCTCGGACAGGAAGCGGCCGGGCTCGAACTCACCGCGCACGATCTTGTCCTTGAGCCGCTCGTAGGCCCGGTCCTTCAGCAGGACGCGTTCGGTAGGTGGTGCCGTAGCCGTGCGGCCGGCGGCCGTCGTCACAGGGGATCACCGAACGCCTGCAGGGCCTGCTGCAACTCGGGGTGTGTCGCCGCGTGGTCCTCCAACCTCACGCCGGCCATCGCCGCCTCCCAAGCCTGCCGGATCGACTCCACGCCAGCGGTCGCCCCAGACGGATGCCCGACTATGCCGCCTCCAGCGAGGTAGATCAGGTCGGGCGTGCGCGCGCGCTCGTAGGTCGCGAAGACCTGTCGGGCCGACTGGCCCGAGCCGATCACCGGCATGACCGAGTACCCGCCGAGCATCGGCGTGAGGCACGCGCGGATGGAACTCAGAACCGACTCGTCGGTCTCCCAGAACTTGTTCGCCAGCCCGTTCACGTGTATGTGGTCTACCCCGACCAGGCGCCAGATCTTCTGGTAGGCGCGGAACTCGATGCCGAGGAACGGATGGCGGGTCCACAGACCCCAGCCGTTGCGGTGTCCGTGAATCGGCAGCTGGCTGTGCCGGCGGAGCGCCGAGACGCCGACTGGTCCGACGCTGTTGACGCTCACCATCACGCACGTGCCACCGTGCGCGAGAACGGTGTCGTGGTTCCGCAGCATCGAGTCCAGTTCGTCGGTGATGTTGAACGCCACCATCACCTTCTTGCCGGTCCGTTCGGCGTGCGAGTTCACCGCAGCCATGACCGCCTCGACGCGCTCGGCGAGGGGGGACCGCGGCGAGTTCGCTTGGATCTCGTCGTCCTTGACGAAGTCGACGCCCGCAGCCGCCACGCGGCCGACCATCTCGCCAGCCTCCCGGGGTGACAGCCCCACTGGGGGCTTGATGATGGTGCCGATCAGGGGGCGGCCCTGGACTCCCGCCAGCTCCCTTGTGCCCTCGATGCCGAACTGCGGCCCCGGGTAACGCTCTGCGATCGAGCCCGGCCACTCGATGTCAACGAGCTTCACGCCGGACAACTCGCTCATCTCGAAGAGGCTGCCCATCACGGTACTGAGGATCGTCGGCAGGTTCGGACCGACGTTGTCGAAGGGAATCGAGATGGCGACCTCGCCGCGCTCGTACCCGCTCCCCGAAGCGGGGCGCTTGGCGCCACGCAAGGCCGGTGCGTCGGTCGTCTCCAGCGGCGTGACGCGCTCCACGCGGGCACCGACCAGGGCACGCAGCTCCTCGGTGTCTCCGGGGATCGCCACGAACGTGCTCGAAGACTGGACGCCGGCGATCTTGTGGGCGGCCTGCTCCAGACCGATCGGGGTCTCGATGAGGTAGGTGGCGACGATCCGTTCATCGGTCATGTTCTCCTCCGTCATGTGTGTCCTCGTGCCGTTCGCGTGCGAAAGGGAGCGTTGACAACCCTCGGTGCCGAGCCTAAGGTAATGGTACGTGGCTGGCATACCAGTGGTTCGCATTATAGCTCGAGTGTTGCACTCCACGCCGCGCCGAGCGCTCGCAGTTCGCGGTCGGTTCCCTCGTGCCGCGTTGACAAGCCCGGAGCCGGGCGCCTATCATGACGTCGAGCGAATAGACATTAGGGATGGGATTTTTATGCGACCCCCTCTGTCTCGACCTGGACTCAGGCGCCAACAGTTGCCTCGCTGCTTCGCGGAGCGACCTGAGCTCCAGCTGCCCCTGAGGTGAGTTGGTGAGCGCAGAGCACACGGTCACCCCCCCGAGCCGCAAACGGTCGGGGACCGACGGCCCCACGTCGGGGTGGACTACGCCGCCGACACGGGAACCCCGGTCTAC
>SKSV01000358.1 GCA_007122815.1 Trueperaceae bacterium
AAGCCGGGTACTACGGCTGGCCGACGGTCTGGAGCGACGTGCAGCCCGGCATGCGCCTATTTCAGGAGGAGGTCTTCGGGCCGACGATCAACCTCGTGAAGGTGGACGGTGTCGACGCGGCGATCGACGCCGCGAACGCCGTCGACTACGGGCTGTCGAGCGCCGTCTACACCATGAACCGGGACTGGGCGTACCGCTTCAAGAGCCGCATCCAGGCCGGCATGACCTCGATCAACAACACCACCAACGGCGCGGAGGCGCACCTGCCCTTCGGCGGCGTGAAGGGCTCCGGCAACGGCACCAGGGAGTCGGGCATCTGGGTGCTCGAGGCGTACACGTACTGGCACGCCGTCAACGACGACGTCTCAGGGCGCCTGCAGCTCGCCCAGATGGAGACCGAGTACGTCGACCCCGGAGATCCGGTCGACGTGGCGGAGCTCTTCTGAGCGGCACCTGGCGCCTGGCCCGCGCGCGCGTGCTGGCGTGCGCGGCCGTCACGCTGTTGGCCGCGAGCATGGGGGCGGCCGCGGCAAGCGAGAGCGTCTGTCAGGTCGAGCTGCGCCAGGCGCTGCCGCGTGTCGATGCACCGGGTGGGGTCGTCGCGGTGGAGCTGCTGGCCGCCGCGGTGCGGCTGGTGGAACCTGCGATGCGCCCCTGGCGCCAGCGCTCCGGTCCGATTCCGGAGGGTGAGCCGGGTGCTCGAGCGGCGCGCTTCCTGGACGGCGTGGCGCTGCTCCCGCAAGGCTGGTCGGTCGAGGAGCACGACCTCGCCGCGTGGCAGGAGATGCACGAGCGCTTCGCAAGCTGGTACCGCGCCACGCCAGCGAGCGTCAGCGGCGGGGACCGAGCGCGCATGGTCGACGACATGGCCGCCACGCTGGGTTCGGTCTCGGGCGCGCTGCGGCCGCTGGCGGTGTTCGGGACCGGGCCGCAAGGCGAGATCAGCTTCTTCGTGGTGGTGTGGAACTGGACGCCGGTCCCGCGCCTGCTGCTGCTGGCCCCGCCCGCCGGTCTAGCGCTGGCGGAGGGGCGCGGCGACGCCCGGGTCGAGCCGGTGCTGGCTGCCATGAGCGGTTGCGCGCTGCGCTTCGAGAACTACGCGTACGCCCCGGAGGAGCAGGCGATGCAGCTCTTCGGGCAGCAAGGCGAGTCGGTGTTCCGCGTCCTCGGGAGCGAACCCGCCGACGCGGACCTACCAGCCGTCTTCGACGAGGACCGCCTCCTCGGGGTGTTCCGCTTCACCGACCCCGCCCTGGAGGGGGTAAGCGTGCTAGCGGGAGGTGTCGAGGGGCCGAGCGTGGGCGTGGGTACGATCCTGGGGCTGCTGGCAGCCGTGCGGACGAACATGGGTCTCGACGGGGTCTTCTATCACAGCGCGTTCCCGTGACCCGCGACCTGTGTACCGTGACGGCTGGGCGGCCTCCTCAGCGGCCGTAACGACGCTCACGCTTCTGGAAGCTGCGGATGGCGCGCAGGAAGTCGATCTTGCGGAACTCCGGCCAGTAGGCGTCGCAGAAGTAGAACTCGCTGTAGGCCGTCTGCCACAGTAGGAAGCCCGAGAGCCTCACCTCGCCCGAGGTCCTGATGACGAAGTCCGGGTCCGGCGTGCCGGCCGTGTAGAGGTGACGCTGGATCTCCGGGATGCTGAGGTGGTCGGTTGCCTCGCGCAGGTCGTCACCCTGCTCGGCGCGCTCGAGCAGCAGGTGCTTCACGGCTGTCACGATCTCCTCGCGGCCCCCGTAGCCCAGCGCCACGTTCAGGTGGAGGCGGTCGTAGCCCCGCGTGGCCGACTCGAGCTCCCGCAGCGCCTCCTTGGTCGGTTCGGGGAAGTCCTCCACGTCGCCTATCACCCGCACCCGCACCTCCTCGGCTTGCAGGCGCCCGTCGCTCAGGAACTCGCGCGCCTGCTGAGCGAAGAGCGCGTGCAGGTGCGCCACCTCCTCCGGTGACCGGCCCCGGTTGTCGCTCGAGAAGCCCCAGAGGGTCATGTGCGTGATGCCGAGCTCGAGCGCCCAGTCGAGGACCTCTCGGGCCTTGCCGGCGCCGTGATCGTGACCCGCGGCGGCGTCTAGGCCGAGCGCGCGCGCGAAGCGGCGGTTACCGTCCATGATCACGCCGACGTGGCTCGGCAACCGCCCTCCCGTGCGCACTTGCGCCATCAACCGCCGCTCGTACAGCCAGTAGAGCCAGTTGTCCCAGCCGTGCAGCCAGCTGAGCAGACCGCTCGACCTGGTCGCACTTCGGGTCGGCTCGAGTCGCGGCCTGGGGGCGGAGAGCGACATCCGATGTGATTGTACTGCTGGTCGAGCGGGCGCTACGACCGCGTCGTTCGCTTAGCATGAGCCAACCGTGCGCTAGCCGTGCGCTAGCCGTGCGCTAACCGTGCGCTAGCCGCGCGCGAAGGCCCGCAACCTGACTTTCGTGAGGACTACCGGGAGGGCTGTGAGCGTGGACGTCGTTCCAAGACTGCTGCTGGTGACCGGCCTCTCCGGGGCCGGCAAGACCCTCGCCATGAAGGCGCTGGAGGACATAGGCTTCTTCTGCATCGACAACCTGCCGCCGAGCTTCCTCTTGCCTCTCACCCGGCTGCAACACCTGAGCGAGGACAGTGGCCGCCGCGTCGCGGTGGCGATCGACGTGCGTGGCGGTGCCGTGTTCGATGACCTCTTCGAGGCGCTGCGGCAACTCGGGGCCGAGGGAGTCCGCCACCAGATCCTCTTCCTCGAGTGCAGCGATGACGTTCTGGTGAGGCGCTTCTCCGAGACCCGGCGGCGCCATCCGGTAACCGCTGGGCACAGCTTGTTCGAGCAGATCGCCACGGAACGCCGCATGCTCGCGGGCTTGCGTGAGCGCGCCGACCTCGTGCTCGACACCACCCGCTCCACCGGTCACGACCTGAAGGTGCGCTTGGCGGAGCTGGTGTCGGGGCGCAGCCTCGAGGAGGGCATGGAGGTCGACGTCATCAGCTTCGGGTACAAGCACGGGGTGCCGCTCGACGCCGATCTGATCTTCGACGTTCGCTTCTTGCCCAACCCGCACTACGAGGAGGCCCTGCGCTCCCAGACCGGCCTCGACGAGGCGGTGCGCGACTACGTGTTCTCGCGGGAGGAGGCGAGCGCTTTCGTGGACGACATGGTGGGCTTCGTGCGGCGTTGGCTCGGGCAGTTCGCCGCCACCGGCAGGCCACGACTCACGATAGCCATCGGCTGCACCGGGGGTCAGCACCGCTCCGTGGCCTTGACCGAGTCGATCGCCGAGCAGTTGAGGGAGCACCACCGGCTCGTGAGCGCCCACCATCGCGACATGCGGCGTGAGCGCCGCGCGTAGCATGGCGCTCGGATGATCGACCTACACACACACCACGATCGCTGCGGTCACGCCGACGGTACGCTCTCCGACGTAGCCGCTTGGGCTGAGGCGCGCGGCATCAGTGTTCTCGGCGTCTCGGACCACGCGCCCCGCTTCGCCGACGAGCGAGACCACCCACGGCCCTCCATCCAGATGGCGCGCTCGCAGTGGGACGGCTACCTGGAGGAAGCCTCCGCCTTGCGCGAGGAGCTCGCCGGCCGCCTCGACCTGCGCGTGGGGGTCGAGGCCGACTGGATACCCGGGACCGAGGACACCTACCGCGCCGCGCTCGCTCGCAGCGAGCTCGACTTCGTGCTCGGGAGCGTGCACGAGGTGGGTGACTGGCACGTCTACCAGCCGCACACCTTCGCTGACGCCGATCCCGAGGCGTTCCACCGCGGTTACTGGCGCGAGCTCGCGGCCGCCGCCGGCAGCGGGCTGTTCGACGTCATCGCGCACCTGGACGCCATCCGTGTTCCCGGCCGCGCCTCTACTGGAGGGGCTGGTGAGGCGAGGGGTGCCGCTGAGCTTCGGCTCGGACGCTCACCGCAAAGACCAGCTCGCTAGCGGCTGGTCAGAAGCCCTCGCCGAGCTCGTTGGGTTGGGCGTTCGTCGGCTCGTCACCTACGTGCGGCGTGAGCCCGTTTGGTACGAGCTTGGCTGATCGAGCGACGCCGGCCCTAGCGCTGGCGGCCTTCGACGTTCCGCCACTGAAGGGTCTGGGTTTGCCCGCGCGCGGACCGCCGGGAGTGTCAGGATACGGTCATGGTCTTCGGGGAGAGAGCGCGATGCTGACCACGCTGGGTGGGTTGGCGCTGTTCCTCCTCGGCGTCGAGCGGATCTCGGCCTCGCTCCAGGCGCTGGCGGGTCCGCGCGCGCGGCGCGCCATGGCTGGCGCCATCGGCTCCCGCTGGCGCGCGTTGGGCACGGGCACGCTGGTCTCAGCCGCCACGCAGAGCGGCACCGCCACCGCCGTCACCGCCCTCGGTCTGGTGGCGAGCGGTCTGGTGGGGTTGCACCAGGGCATCGCACTGTCGCTCGGCGCCAAGGTCGGAGCCACGCTGGCGATCCAGTTGGCGGCCTTCGCGCTCAGCGACGCGGCGCTCCCGTTGATCGCCGTTGGTTTCGTCCTGACCCTGTGGCGGCCCAGTCGGCAGCCCGGCGGCCTCCTCCTGGGGGTAGGGCTGCTCTTCCTCGGGCTCGACCTGACGGTGGGCGCGATGGGTGGTCTAGAGGGTAGCGAGCTCTTCATCATCCTTCGCGACGCTGCCGAGAGCCAGCCGCTGGCGGTGGCCCTGTTCGGAGCGCTCCTCGGCGCCGCCCTGACGAGCAGCAACGGCGCCGCGGCGGTGGCGCTGGGCCTGTTCGCCGGCGGGGTCGTCTCGGCTCCCGCGGCGCTCGCTCTGGTGCTCGGGGGTAACGTCGGCGGCGCCCTGGCGCCCATCTTCGCGGCGAGCAACTTGGACGTGACCGCGCGCCGGGTAGCGCTCGCCCACCTGATCGTCAAGGCGCTGGCGGCGCTGGCGCTCGTGTTCCTCGTGGTACCCGTCAGCGCCGCGGTCGCCGCGCTTGGCGGCGACGCCGCGCGCCAGGTCGCCAACGCCCACACCCTGCTGAACGTGGTCGTAGCGGCTGTCGGCACGCTGCTCGTGGGGCCGCTCGGGATGCTCGTCAGCGCGGTACTGCCGCAGCGCGAGGAGTCGACCGGCCCCAAGTACCTGCGGAACGACGCGCTCGCCGACCCCTCGCTGGCCACTGGGCTGGCCCTCCGGGAGAGCATCCGCATCAGCGACCAGGTCGCCGAGATGATGGAGCAAGGAGTCTCGTACGTGCGCTCGGGACAGTGGGACGACGACTCGATCGCCGCTCGGGAGTCGAAGATCGACCGCCTCACCCGCGCCGTGGTCGAGTACCTCGCCAGGTTGCGGCGCCAGCACGGGGAAGATCCCGTCAGTGAGCGTCTGCTGTTGCTCGCAACCGAGCTCGAGCACCTGGGCGACCAGGTCCGCCGCATGCAGCGGCGCGAGGCGAGGCTGCGCGACAGCGGCATCGAGTTCACCCGCGAAGGCCGCGCCGAGCTCGCCGACACGGGCGACAAGGTGCTGACGCGGCTGCATTCCGCCTTCACGGCGCTCGCCACCGGTGACTCGGACCTCGCCAAGCAGGTGGTGGAAGGCCGGCCCGGTCTGGAGGCTTTGATCGCCAAAATGCGCCTCACCCACCTCGCGAGGCTCGAAGCGAGGCTGCCCGAGTCGCGCGCCTCGTCGGCCCACCACCTCGAGGTGCTGACGCTCTTCCGGCAGATCGACGCGAGCACTACCCGTGTTGCAGGTTGGGTGAGGGACGGCCTCGAGCCAGAGTCATGAGACGTGCGCCACCAGCGGATGAGCTCGGAGGGGTGGTGTGCTGAGCGCGCTGGGGGGTCTGGCGCTGTTCTTGATGGGCATGGAGCGCATCGCCAGCGCCCTACGGGCTCTGGGTGGTGGCTCGATGCGGCGCGCGATGGCGAGCGCCACCAGCTCCGCCTGGCGTTCGCTGGCGACTGGGACGGTGGTCTCCGCAGCTACCCAGAGCGGTACCGCCACCGCCATCACCGCGCTCGGCCTGGTGGCAGGCGCTCTCGTCAGCGTGCAGGGCGGCCTGGCGATGTCGTTCGGCGCGCAGATCGGTGCGACGATCGCGATCCAGCTCGCCGCCTTCAGGTTGAGCGAGTACGCCCTCCCGATGGTGGCCGTCGGGTTCCTGCTGATGCGTTGGAAGCGCGCCGAGGACGTCGGCAGGCTGATCCTGGGCGCCGGGCTGCTGTTCCTCGGATTGGGCCTGACGGTCGACGGCGTCGCAGGCCTGCAGGCGTCACCAACGTTCGCGGCCATCATGGAGCAGGCCGAGACGCGTCCAATCGGCGTGGCGTTCGTAGGCTTCGCGCTCGGGACCGTGCTCACCAGCACCAACGCCGTGGCCGCTCTTGGTCTGGGCCTCTATGCCAGCGGTGCCCTCGGTCTCTCGGCCACGCTGGCGCTGGTGGTGGGCGGCAACGCGGGCGGCACCATGCTCGCCATCCTCGCGGCGCGCGCTCTCGGCACGGAAGCCCTGCGCGTGGCGGTCGTGCACACCGGGGTGAAGCTGGTAGCCGCTCTGGCGGTGGCCGCCGTCGCGGCGCCTGCCGCGGCTGCGGTGGCGCTGCTCGGCGGTGACGGCGCCCGCCAGGTGGCCAACGCTCACACCCTCTTCAACGTGGTCGTGGCGCTGCCGGCAACCCTCGGCGTAGGCCTGCTGGCCCGCCTTGGCGCTGCCCTAATGCCAACGCGGAGCGAGTCGAGAGGGCCGCGCTTCCTGCGATCGGAAGCGCTCGAGAGGCCCGAACTGGCGCTCGCGCTGGCGCAGCGCGAGACCATCGCGATGAGCGACCTGGTTGCGGAGATGACGGAGCTGGCAGCGCGCAACCTGCGCACCGGTCAGTGGGACCAGGAAGCTGTCGACGTGCGCGAGGTGAAGGTCGACACGCTCACGAAGGAGGTCATCCAGTACCTGGCCGACCTGCGCAGCCGCTTCGGTGAGGACCCGGTCAGCGAGCGGCTACTGTTGACCGTCAGCGAGCTGGAGCACGTCGGTGATCAGGTGCGGAGGCTTCAGCGGCGCGAGTCGAAGCTCAGTGCTGATGGGGTGGAGTACAGCCGCTCGGGCAGGGCCGAGCTCGCGAAGACCGCCGAGCGAGCGCTGGAGCGCCAGCGAGCCGCCTTCACCGCCCTCGCCACGGGCGACGCGCGACTCGCGAAGCGCGTGGTGGACGAGCGCTCTGGCTTCGAGGAGCTGATCACGGACATGCGGCTGGCGCACCTGGACCGGCTCGAGGGCCGCAGCCAAGCGGCGCGGGCATCTGGCCAGCACCACCTGGAGGTCCTCACGCTGCTGCGGCAGGTGGACGCCAGCAGTTCCCGCGTGGCGGAGTGGGCGCTGCAGGCGGCGCGGCACTAACGCGCACGCGCCATCGGCGCGGGGTTGCGCACGCGTTCGGCGCGGGGTTGCGCGCGCGCGTTAGGCGCGGCACTAGACGCTCGCCTCGACCTCCGGCAGCGGCTCGTCGAAGCGCTGCAGCTCCAGCAGGTAACCGTTAGGGTCGCGCACGAAGGCCGTGGTGGCCGCGAAGCGCTCGCTGTGTGAGGGCTCCGCGACGACCGCAGCGCCGGCGTCTCGCAGGCGCCCGAACGCGCCCTCGACGTCGTCCAGCAGGAGCGTGACGACCACCCGGTGCTGCACGTCTAGCGCGTAGCCGCGCTCGCAGAAGCCCAGGTAGGCTCCTGGGGCGGTGGCGTAGATGCGGCAGATGCCCTGGTCGCGCACCATCGGCAACCCCACGAGGCCGGTGTAGAAGGCGTCCGTCGTGGTGAGGTCGGCGGTCGGCAGGAAGGTGATCTGTGAGGTGACGGCCGAGCGGTCGAGAGGAGAGCGGGCGTCCGTCGAGCCGGGGCTGGGCATGCGGTCCTCCCTCGGTCAGGATGTGATGCTGAGACCATCATCGTGCCTCGCGCCCTCCGGAGGAAGCCATGAGCCAACCTGTCCCGCGCACGCTTCGCGTGGCGCAATCCCACGTCAGGCTCGACGACCCCCACCTCTGCAGCGACGACGGCTCCGCGCTCGCGCTCCAGGCGGGACTCTACGAGACGCTGGTGCGACGCGTCGACGCCTGGAGCTTCGCGCCGTCCTTGGCGACGCGTTGGCGCGTCTCTCCGGACGCGCGCAGGTGGAGCTTCACGCTTCGACAGGACGTGCTCGCTCACGACGGCGCTGCGCTGACCGCCGACGACGTGGTGGCGAGCCTCGAACGCTTGCGCGATCCCGGCCTGGGCGGGGTGCTCGGCACCGAAGGCGTCTACGCCGGCCACCTGGAGGGGGCTAGGGTCAGCGCAGGTGTCGAGGATGGCTCGCCCACGCTGACCATGGACCTCGCTAGACCGATGGCGGACCTGCTCGACCTGGTGGCCGACTTCGCGATCGTCCCTCGGCGCGCTCACGGACGGCACGCCCTCGACCCGATCGGCAGCGGACCCTACCGCCTCCTGCGCGGCGACGAGCGCGAGCTCGCCCTGCGCCGCTGGGAGCACCACTGGGCAGGCGGCAGGAGCTTCGAGCAGGTCACCTTCCTGGCCGAACCCGACCCCGAGGAGCGCGTCGCCGCCGTGCTGAGCGGCTCCGCCGATGTCGCCGCGCAGCTCACGCCGACCCTCGCGGACCAGCTGGACGGGACCCCGGGCGTGCGCGTCCTGCAGCGCCCGAGCAGCGTCTGCGCCGTCTGCTTCTTCGGGCTGCGCGATCCATCCTCACCAGTGACGGACCCGCGCGTCAGGCGCGCGCTGCATCACGCCACGGACGTGGACGCGATCATCGCCCAGGCGCTGCACGGCCGCGCCCGGCGCCTCGCCGGACCCTTCACCGAGCTGCACCTGGCCTGCGATCCCAGTGTCTCCCCCTACACGTTCGACCCCACGCGCGCGCGAGCGCTACTGGCCGAGGCGGGGTACGGCGACGGGCTCGAGCTGACGCTAGACGTACCGACGCGCCTGCCGGACGAGGCGCCGCACGTGGCGGAGCTGCTGCAGCAGCTCTGGAGCGAGGTAGGCGTGAAGCTCCATGTCGTCAGGCACGACGACCGCGCCGCTTACGCCCAGATGGTCCGCGCGGGCGCCATCCAAGACCTCTGCTGCTTCGACTCGGCCCCGCTGAGCTCCTACCGCGTGCTCGCGGAGAAGCTCCACTCCGAAGAGCACGGCCCGTGGTGGCAGGGCCATCACGACGAGGTGCTCGACGGGCTGATCGAGCGCGCCGCCGCCACCCCCGACTTGAGCGCGCGCCGCGAGCTGTACCGAGAAGCGTACCGGCGCGTGCACGACGACCCGCCCTGGCTGTACCTCTACTCCCCAGACGCGCTGTGGCTCGTCAGCGAACGGGTCGACGGGTGGGAGCCGACGTTCGAGGGGATCACGGCGCCGTGAGCGGCTTGGCTGCCGCAACGGGGCGGACGGCGGAACTAGGTGGCGTGGCGGTCGGTGGCGTGGCGGTCACTCAGAACGGCGAGCGCAGCTCCTCGAGGCGCGGCCAGGTCGTGTCGCGGTCGCTGAGCGTGGGTACCTGTCCCGGTCCCAGCGGCCACTCGATGGCCACGTCGGGGTCGTCCCAGGCGAGCCCGCCCTCGGTCTCGGGTGCGTAGTGATCGCTCACCTTGTAGATCACGTCCGCCTCGTCCGAGAGGGTGAGGAAGCCGTGCGCGAATCCTTCCGGCACCCACAGCCAAGACGGGTCGTCCCCGTCCAAGGTGACGCCGGCCCAGCGGCCGTACATGGCCGAGCCACGGCGCAAGTCGACCGCCACGTCGAACACACGTCCGCGGACCGCGCTCACGAGCTTCGCCTGAGCGCCCGGCGGTGCCTGGAAGTGCAGGCCCCTCAGGGTGCCGCGGGTGGAGCGGCTGTGGTTGTCCTGCACGAAGGCGGGCATCCCCAGCTCCGCGAAGGCGCTGGCCTTCCAACGCTCGACGAAGAAGCCCCGCTCGTCTCGGTGCACGCGTGGACGCACCAGGTGGACGTCCGGTAGGGCCTCCAGCGGTGTGACGGTGGGTAGCTTCACGACCACCTCACAGCCCGTGGTAGTCGCGGTACCAGGCGACGAAGCGCTCGATACCCTCTTCGATGGGGGTGCTGGGGCTGAAGCCGACGTCGCGCACTAGGTCCTCGACGTCGGCGTAGGTGGCGGGCACGTCACCTGGTTGCAGGGGCTCGAAGAGTTTGACGGCTTCGCGCCCGAGTGCTTCCTCCAGCAGCTCGATGACGCGCATGAGCTCGACCGGCCGGTTGTTGCCGATGTTGTACAGGCGGTACGGGGCGCTGCTGGTGGCTGGGTCTGGGGCGCTGGCGTCCCACTCGGGAGCGGCTCGGGCGGGGCGGTCGAGGGTTCTGGTCACGCCCTCGACGACGTCGTCGACGTAGGTGAAGTCGCGGCGCATGCGGCCGTGGTTGAACACGCGGATCGGTTCGCCCGCGAGGATGGCACGCGTGAAGATGAACATGGCCATGTCGGGGCGTCCCCAGGGTCCGTAGACGGTGAAGAAGCGCAAGCCGGTGGTGGGCAGGTCGAAGAGATGGGCATACGTGTGCGCCATGAGCTCGTTGGCCTTCTTGCTCGCGGCGTAGAGGCTCAC
>SKSV01000363.1 GCA_007122815.1 Trueperaceae bacterium
GGAGCGGGTGCGCGCGGCGCTGGTGGCGCACCGGCTGGAGCGCGAGCCTCCGGCGACCGACGACAAGGTCGTGACGTCCTGGAACGCGCTGATGGTGCGGGGCTTGGTTGAGGCCGCTCCTTGGCTTCCGTCCGGACCTGCCGAGCGCGCGCGGGAGGCCGCCGTGGCCTGCGCCGACGCGCTGTGGGAGCGCGCCTGGGACGGCACCTGTCTGCGTCACCTGGCCCCGCCCGGGAGCAGTGGGGAGCGCCGACCCACGGCGCCCGCAGCAGCTGCGCTGTTGGAGGACGCGGCCAGCTACGCGCTCGCCTCGCTCGCGCTCTACCGCGCTGGCGCCGAGCCGCGCTTCCTGAGCCGTGCCCTCACGCTCGCCGACGCCATCGAGCGCGACTTCAGCGACGGCGCTGGAGGCTTCTACACCACGCCGGCCTTCGGTGAGGAGCTCGTGGTGCGGCCACGTTCGACCCTCGACGGCCCGACCCCGTCGGAGTACGGGCTGACGGCAGAGCTTTTCGCTTGGGTCGCGTCCTGGACAGGTGACGAGGAGGCCGCCGCGCGAGCCCGAGGCCTGCTCCGTGGCATCGGCGAGCTGGCCGAACGAGCCCCTACCGCGGTCGCTTCGCTCCTCAGCGCGCGTGAACGGTTGGAGTCCGCGCCGGTCGAGGTGCTCGTGGCTGGTCCTGGCGAGGACCCGACCACGAGTGAGCTCCTCGCCTGCGCCGATCGACTGGCACCCGACTACGCGGTCGTGGGCCGGGTCCCGCCGCCGTTGGTCGCTGACGGTGGCGCGTCCGAGAGCGCCGCCCTAGCTGCCGCTGCCGCGCTGGACCGGGTGCCGTGGTTCGCGGGGCGCGTGGCGGACCGGCCGACCGCCTACGTCTGCTACGCCGGAACGTGCCGCTTTCCCGTCCACGGCTCTGAGGCGCTGGCCGAGCAGCTCGTCGCCGCGAGGCGGAGTTCGGGCGCAGCCCAGCGTCCCTGAGCGGCGTGCGCGGTAGATCGAGCGTGCGCGGTAGATCGAGCGTGCGCGGTAGATCGAGCGTGCGCGGTAGGTCGGGCGTGCGCGGTAGATTGTGCCTGCCCGGTCAGCTGAGGCGGGACAGGGTGTAGGTCGTCGAACGACCCGAGCGACCGCACGGCACGATCACGCCGGCCTCTCGCAAGACGTAGCTGGCGCGTTGCGCGGTCGTGCGGCGTGAGGGCCGGCCACCGGCCACGTCCAAGGTGGTGAAGCGCTCGGGCAGGTCATGGGGTAGGGCTGCGATCCACGCGCGCGCACCCTGAAGGAGTTGCCTGGACACCACTCGCAGGAGCCGACGCTCGACAGTGACCCAACCGCGCCGCCTCCAAGCGACGCCTGGCCGGTGCTCGCGCGTCTCCTCCTCGGCGATCAGCGCGACCTCGACCTCGAGGTTCGGGTGATCCAGCAGATGGGGTATCGCCACGAGCTCCGCGAGGGCGTCGAGCATGCCGGCGCGCTTGGGCGAGCGCCGACGCTTCCCGCCGTCACTGCCGCGGCGCACGATCCAGCGCTCGCTAGCCACGGGGATCACCAGACGGACGCGGTGGGCGGCGAGCAGGTTGGTCAGTTTGGGTCGGAGCTTGCCTACCTGACGCGTCTGCACCTCGATCAAGATGTCGTCGTGCACGGCGTCTATCACGTAGCCTGCCAAGCGGACCTCGAAGCGTGACCCCAGTGGGGCCAGCGAGCGCTTGAGGGAGGCGTGGAGCGGCGATTCGTTCAGGTCGCCGATGGCCACGCCACAGGCTACCGCGGCTGGCTTCACTCACGCCTAGTTCGCGGGGAGGGGGTGTTGCCGGGCTGGCATGATCATCTCATGGCCGAGGAGACGGACGACAGCGGGGTGATGAGCGGCGCGTCTGGAGGGGACTGGCTGCACGAAGCGAGGCCGGCCACGTTGGGCGACTGCCACGGGCGCTTGAGCGCGGGCGAGAGCGGCTGGACCTGGCGAGGCAGGATACCGCTCCGGGTCCTGGCGACCCTCTTGCGCAGCGCTGTGAGGGGCTGCTCGGTCAGCTTGGCTGGTCCACCCGGAGTGCCCGAGCGGGTCTCCGTACGCGAGCTCAGTTTCGACGCCGAGAACTGTCAAGCGGCCTGCGAGTTGAGCCCGGTCGAGGGTTCGCGAGGCATCAGCTGAGCGCTGCCCAGACGTCCGCGACGCGCTGCCAGCCTGCGCTCAAGCAGGGTCGGGCGGAGGCAGGTTCGTCCTGTCGTAGCCGGTGTGATGCGCTTGGCTGCGCAACGCGAAGCTGGTGCCGTCGATCGCGCGAGACACCGCCAACACGCCATCCAGATGATCGACCTCGTGCTGGAGGAGTTCCGAGAGGTCGCCGTCGAGCGCCCAGCGTCGCTCCGCACCGCTCGCGTCCTGGTACTCGAGCACCACGCGCCTGTGCCGGCGGACCTTCACGAGCAGCTCCGGGAAGCTCATGCAGTCGTCCCACACCTCGATCATGTCCGCTGAGGAGTCGGTTAGGCGGGGGTTCACGATCACGTGCGGGGAGCCCAGATGAAGGTACACGACTCTCCGCAGGTCTCCCAGCTGCGGAGCCGCCACCGCCCTCCCCGCCCCCCATAGGCGCCTGAACTCCATCAGCGTGTCGTGGAGGTCGTCCACCAGCGGACCGAGGAGTCCCAACTCGTGTGGGGCCACGTCCCGACTTGGCTGCAAGAGCCGAGGGTCGCCAAGCAGCAAGATCTCGCGCACGGCCATCGCGGCATGCTACTACTCCC
>SKSV01000170.1 GCA_007122815.1 Trueperaceae bacterium
CGAGGCTCTCGCCAGGCGGCGACGCGGGGGGCGTGAGGGAGTGGAGTTCTGACTTCACCGCCGGCCGCCGTTAGACTTGGGTGATGAGCGCTACGTCAGCGCGTGGTGGAGCAACGGCTACGGCACTGGAAGCGCGGGGGCTGACACGACGCTATGGTGGTGTGACGGCGTTACAGGACGCCCGTATCAGCGTGCTCGCCGGTCATGTGGGCGCCGTGTTGGGCCCCAGCGGTAGCGGGAAGAGCACCCTCCTGCGCCTCGTCGCCGGGCTCGAACCGCTCGACGCCGGACGCGTTATGGTCGCCGGGCGTGACGTCACGCGTCTGCCCGCGCATCGCAGGGGCGTCGGCTTGGTCTTCCAGGACCACGCCCTCTTCCCCCACCTGGACGTGAGCGCCAACGTCTCCTTCGGTCTGGTGGAGGCGGGCTGGGCGCGCCCGCAGCGCGAAGCGAGGGTCTCGGAGCTCCTCGAGGACTTCGGTCTCGGCGCGCTCGCCAACAGGAGAGTAGACGCGCTGTCGGGCGGTGAACGCCAGCGCGTCGCCCTCGCGCGCGCGCTCGCACCGCGCCCAGCGGTGTTGCTCCTGGACGAACCCCTCGCGAGCCTCGACCGGGGCCTGCGCGAGCGCCTCGCCGACGACCTCTCCCAACGCCTGCGCCAACCCGATCTCGCCAGCGTGCTGGTGACGCACGACCTCGACGAGGCCGCGACCGTCGCCGACATGGTGCTCCTGCTGCGCGACGGGAGGGTAGTGCAGTCCGGCACGCCCTCAGCCCTGGTCCGCGACCCTGCGGACGCCTGGGTGGCGCGCTTCGTCGGGCACCCTAACGTCTACGAGGGCCCCGAGCGCTCGCGCTTGCCCGCGGCCGCTTTGAGCGCGACCGGCCCGAGCCCCCTGGTGAGCGCCACCGGCCCGAGCCGCGCCACGACGAGCGCGGCGCACGAGGGCCCGAACGGTAGCGCCGCGTGGCTGCGCGACGAGCTGGTCCGGGTCCTCCCGGAAGGCCGGCGGTCCGGCCTAGACCAGGAAGGGTTCGATGCCCGCATCTTGCGCCTGCGGCCACAGCGTGGCGGGCTGAGGCTCGAGCTCCACCTCAGCGCCTGGGACGTGCGCATGGTGTGGCGCGGCGCGGCGCGCGAGCTGCCCGACAGCGTTCGCGAAGGCGACATGCTGCGAGTGCTGGTGCCCGACGAGGCCTGGCGGTCGCTGCCGCTCGCGAGCGCAACATCTGAAGGGACGGCGCCGGGAGCAGCGCCATCAGATGCGACCGCGCACGGAGCCGCCGCATGAGGGGCCCCGGGCGCACCGGCTCAGGTGTCAGCGCCCTCGTGCTCGCCGCAGGACGGGTGGTCGCCACACCGCGCCTGCGCGAGGAGGCCAGCCAGGCGGAGCTCGTGATCGCGGCGGACGGAGGGCTGCGCCACGCCCGCACCCTCGGGGTGCGCCCGGACCTGCTGGTGGGAGACCTCGACTCGCTCGACCCCTCCTCGGCCGAGCACTGGCCCGAGTTGGAGCGCGTGACCTACCCTGTCGAGAAGGACGAGCTCGACCTCGAGCTCGCACTGGACGAGGCCGTCGCCCGGGGCGCCGCGCGAGTGCTCGTCACCGGCGCCCTGGGCGACAGGCTGGACCAGACGCTCGCCGCGGTCGCCATCGCCGAGCGCTACCACCTGGAGCACCTGGACGTGACGCTCGACTCCGGAGACGCTCGTGTGCTGCCGTTGCGCCGCGGCGAGACGCGCCACGAGCCGCTAGCGCCCGGCACCGTGCTCAGCCTCCTGGCCACCCGGCCCGCCACCCGGGTGTCGCTCGAAGGGGCGCGCTGGACGCTCAGCGATCACCCCCTCGAGCCTGGGAGCGGTCTAGGGGTGTCGAACCTCGCGGACGGCGACGGCCCGCGCCTCACCCTGCACGAGGGCGGCTGCGTGATGGTGATCCCGAACCTGAGCGTCCCAGCGGCCGACACGGTGTGGGGCAAGCACGCGGATCAGGTCCGCGCCAACCTAGCCCGCCGCCACCCCGACCTCGCGGAGCTCATCGAGCGCGTGGCCTACGACGAGGTCTTCGAGCGAGGGGCGCTCGACCTGCGCACGAGGGAGCTGCTCGCCCTCGCGCACCTCCTCGACGTGGGGCGCCAGAGCGACCTGCGGACCCACCTGATCGGCGCCCTGCGCGCCGGCGCCACACCCGACGAGCTGCGTGAACTCGTGATCCACGCCGCCATGTTCGTCGGCTTCCCCCGAGCCCTTGCCGCCGCCGACGCTCTGCGGGAGGTGCTCGGTGACGCAGTGGAGGAGCAGGACGGGAGCTAGTGAGCGCTGCGCGGATCCGTGGTACCGGCCGTGCGCTCTACTGCTTCGTCCAAGACCGCCGCATCGTCATCCTCCACGCGTTCCTCAAGAAGACCCGCACCACCCCAGGACGCGACCTCGCCATCGCGCGCCAGCGCATCAAGGAGATCCAACGTGGTTGAACTCGAGCACCGACCGGTCGTCCACGACCACGAGGAGTTCCTCGCCCGCGCGCGCCGTCGCCGTGGCTTCCAGAAGGCCTACGATGCGCTCGAGGCGGAGTACCAGGTCGCCAACGAGCTCATCGCCGCCCGAGCGCGTGCAGGCCTGACCCAAGACGTCGTCGCCCAACGCATGGGCACCACCAAGAGCGCGGTCTCGCGGCTCGAGAGTTCCGGTAAGCACACGCCATCCGTCGGCACGCTCCAACGCTATGCCAAGGCCGTCGGTTGCGAGCTCAA
>SKSV01000345.1 GCA_007122815.1 Trueperaceae bacterium
AAGTCGCCAACCCATGCGGGGGCGAACAAGGCGCAGGCGAAGGCGGCGAGCGCGAGGCTCGCCGGCAGCGGCGGCCTCCTGACGTCGAACAGGCGCGCGAACACGACCGCAGCCACCATGCAAGCCGCTCGAACCACGCTGGGACCAGGACCCACCAACAGCACGTAGACGATCACCACGGCCAAGACCAGACCACCCGAGCGGCGAGGACCGAGAGGCCGCGCGAGCAACATCACCACTCCCGCCAGCACCCCGACGTGGAGCCCGGACAACGCCAACAGGTGCGCCATGCCAGCCCCAGCGAACACGGCACGCAGGTCGCCCAACTCGTGGCGCAAGCCGAGCGTCATGGCCTGCATCAGCGCCCCCGGCCGCGAGTCCAGGCCAGCCGTCACGCCCAAGCGCAGGGACTCGCGCGCCGCCAACAGGCCCGTCGGCGCGGCGTGCTCGAGCACCTGCTCCACCCGCAACCCGGCGCTCACCCCACGTCGGCGCCAGAAGGCCGCCTCGTCGAAGCCACCCGGGTTGCGACGTCCGGACAGCGGCGTCAGGACTCCCTCCAGCGTCACCTCCCCCGCCGGCACGACCGAGCCGCGCAGGAGCAACCGGCCTCGACCCGGCACGCGGAGCAGCGTGCCGTCGCTGAGGCCTCTGACCTCGATCAGGGCCTCGCGTGCAAGTGAGCCAGCCCATGCGTCTGGCCGCCGCGCCCAGTGGAGACCGCTACCGGCGCAAAGGACGAAGCACGCTCCGCACACGAGCGTCCAGCGCACCGCCAGGCTGCCGCCCTGGCGGGCCAGTGGCGCCACCAGTGCCAGCCCTAGCGCCGCGGCCGCCAGCCACCACGGTGTCAGCGGCGTGGAGGGTGCGGTCGCGACGGCGCTCCCAAGCACGCCTCCCAGGGCCGCCGGGTAAGCCCACGCGAGCAAGGGCGTGAGCGCGCCTTTCGTCACAGCGTCAGCCTGGGCAGCAGCGCCTCCAGCCGCGCGGGCCCGATCCCCGGCACCCTCAGGAGGTCCTCGGGACGGTGGTACGGGCGGCCCTCGATCAGGCGCCTCGCCATCACCGGGCCGACGCCCGGCAAGGTGGTCAGGAGGCGCTCGGAGGCGGTGTTGACGTCGATGCGCCCGAGCTCCCCGTCGGGTGAAC
Organism: Trueperaceae bacterium; assembly: GCA_007122815.1. GTDB lineage: Bacteria > Deinococcota > Deinococci > Deinococcales > Trueperaceae > CSSed10-48. The sequence continues at coordinate 1,150 of SKSV01000345.1, forward strand.
GCCTACCGGGTACGACGACGGTGCGGCCGTCGGTCAGCTGGGCTGCCAGCGCGATCAGCCCCGGATCGGCAGCGTCGGTGAGACCGCCGGCGAGCGTCACCAGGTCGGACACGCGCGAACCCCAAGGGAGCGTGTAGCTCCCGGGCTTCACGACCTCCCCGTGGATGGCGACGACGAGGTCGCGCTCGAGCTGCGAGGGCGGCTCGACACGACCCGCGAGACGCGAGAGGGTCAACACCGCGCCCAGACCAACGCAGATGCCGGTGAGCACGATGGTGGCCAGAGGATCGAGTGCCGCACCGGTTACGACGCTAGGCCTACGTGAGCCCATACGAGACGCTAGCGCTGGCCCCAGGCACGCTCGCCTTTCGCTCCTCCGCCGCCTAGCGGGAGTCAGCTGAAGCCGGCCCAGCCGTGGCTACGCTCCCTACCCAACGGCAGCGCCGGCGCCCCTGAGGACGCCGGCGGCGCTAAGCGCTACGTTCTTTCAGGCCTCGACGGGCCATCATCACTCGTTCAGCCCTTGGCGGCCTCGTACTTCGCAGCCACTGCGGCCCAGTCGACTACGTTCCAGAAGGCCTTGACGTAGTCCGGGCGGCGGTTCTGGTAGTTGAGGTAGTAGGCGTGCTCCCAGACGTCGAGCCCGAGGATCGGCGTGTGGCCGGACATGTAGGGGGAGTCCTGGTTGGCCGTCGAGTACACCTGCAGCCCGCCATCCGCGTCGACGACGAGCCAGGCCCATCCCGACCCGAAACGCTTCGTGGCGGCGTCGCTGAAGGTGCTCGAGAACGCCTCGAAGGAACCGAAGGCCGCGTCGATCGCGCTGGCCAAGCCTCCGCTGGGCGTACCGCCCCCGTGAGGGCTCATGATCTCCCAGAAAAGGTTGTGGTTGACGTAGCCACCGCCGTTGTTGCGGACCGCAGTCTGCACGTCTGCGGGCAGACCGTCGAAGGCGCGGAGCAGGTCTTCGACGCTGCGCCCCTCCAACTCACTGTGCGCCTCCAAGGCGGCGTTCAGGTTGTTGGTGTAGGTGGCGTGGTGCTTGCCGTGGTGGATCTCCATGGTGCGCGCGTCGACGTGCGGCTCCAGAGCATCGGTCGGGTACGGAAGGTTGGGCAACTCGTATGCCATGACGGCTCCTCTCGCGAGCTGAGCGGCTGACGCCCTCAGCGGGCGCCGCAGGCCGCTGAGCGTTCTGATCGCGGCCGGGGGGGCCTGCGGCGAGTCTAGCAGCGATCACGTCTTCGGGCCGTGAGGGAACACGACACGCAGGCCGGCAGCGGGCGCGCCATGGCCCTCAGCCTGCGCGGCCGCGGCGGCGAGTGCCGGGGTGCCGCTCTCAGATCAGGACCCGCACGCGCCCAGCGACACCGCCACCGAGCATCGCGCCCAACCTCTCTTCCACGCCGCCGAGGTCAACGTCACTGAGCGAACCGCGCAGCGCTCGCTCGGTGCCGCTCTCCGCCAAGAGCCTCCAGGCAGCCGCTCGCTCGCCCGCCGGCGCCTCCGCCGAGTCGATCCCGAGCAGCGATACCCCTCGCAGCACGAACGGGAACACCGTGGTCGCCAGCGCGGCACCGGCCACGGTGCCCGCA
>SKSV01000337.1 GCA_007122815.1 Trueperaceae bacterium
AAGGTGAAGAGCGCGTACAGCAGGCCCTCGCGATGCTCTCCCGAGCGGAGCGCGTCGAACTCCACCACGTCCGGCAGCATCGCCCAGGGCATGGCCATGACCGCCGCTAAGCCGACGCCGGCCAAAGCCGTCCAGGCGAGGGTCGTGGGGCTCATTCCGGCGCCAACTCCCGACCACATCAGACCGAACAGCGCCCCACCGAGGAGCAGTGCTCCCAAAGTCAACGACGCCCGTTTACCCAGCCGACCCGTCACCCACGCCCAAGCGGGGAAGCTGAGAACGGCGGTGCCGAAGAGCAGCGCCAACAGCGGGGTCTGCTGAGCTGCCGGAACGAGAAGCACGGACTCGAGCGCGAACGGCAGCAGCGAGTTGACCAGCATGATGCCCATGGTCACGACGAGGAAGGTGACGAGCACGCTGGCGAAGCCGGTTGCTCGGAACACCGTCCACCAAGCCGCGTCCCCGACTCCGCGCGCCTCGACCGCCGCGCGGGGCTCGCTCACGAGCCGCGGAAGCAGCAGGTAGGCGCCGGCCACGAGGGCGCCGAAGAGCCCGCCCATCCAAGCCCACCCCAGGGGAGCGCTCGCCGCCAGCTCGCCCCCACCGGAGAAGAGCAGGACGATCGCCGGCGGCAACGCCACGGCCAGCATCGATGCGATCACCGCGAAGGCCGTCCTGACGGCCGTCAGGTTCGTACGGTCGTCGTAGGCGGGCACCAGGTCTGGGGTCAGCGACAGCACGGGTACCTGCACCACCGTGTAGAGCAGCGAGGTGAGGAGCATCGCCCCGAGGGCTACCCAGGTGGCCGCCTGGCCAGCCGCCGCAGGCGCCCACCACAGCAACGCGAACGCTGCGCCCAAGGGGACTGCACCCCACCGCACCCAGTTGAGGCGCGGCAGGCGCACTCGCGTGCGGTCGACGAGCGTTCCCATCAGCGGGTCGGTCACGGCGTCTACCACGCGCCCGACCACGAACACCGTGCCCGCGAGCAGCGGCGGCACGCGCGCCACGTTGATGAGGTAGTAGAGCAACCAGGTGTTGATCGCCACGAAGGCCAAGGAGGCGCCGATCTCGGCGCCACCGATCCCCAGCGCCAGTCGGCGCGTGACGCGGGCCATGCGGGGACGCTAGCACGGCGTCATCGGCAAGCGCCTCAGGCGGACGCCTCGTCTGCGCCGAAAGGGCGCTCGATTCCCTCTCGGGCGGCCTCGAGCGCCGCCCGCGGAGCCCACTCCAGCGCGAGCACGCCACGGTACGCCCGCAGCGCTTCCGTGCGGCGCCCGAGGAGGTCGCGCAGCTGTCCCAGGCGCGACAGCAGGGAGCCAGGCAGGTACCAGGGCTCGGCGAACTCGAGACGCAGCGCCTGCTCGAGCTCCTCGAGCGCCTCCACGGGGTGCGCGTTGGCAAGCAGCAGCCCGGCCGCGTGGTAGCGCGCCTCGGCGTGGCCGAGGCGGCGCAGCTCCGCCACCAGTGCACCAGCCTCCGCCCCCTCGCCGCGCCACGCCAGGTCGAGCAGCGCGCGCTCGCGCGCCGCGTCGTCCGGTGGAGGTTCTGCGGCGAGAGCCAACGGCGCACCAGCGGCGCTCAGCGCCTCACGCAAGCTGACGAAGCGGTCGAGCGACACCAACGCCATGACGTGCTCCGCGTCGATCTCCAGCACCCGTCGAGCGGCCTCCGCGGCGCGCTCCTCGGACCAGTCCGTGGCCGGACCGTCTCCGAAGCCGGCGAGCAGGGAGCTGCGCAGCGAGGCCAGCAAGGGCACGACCTCCTCCAGGAGGCGCGGCAGCGTCAGAGCTGCTGCCAGCAAGTCCGCGAGTGGCTCCTCCTGCGCTCGAGCCTCGTCTAGCGCAGCGCGCGCGGCCGGGTAACCCGCCAGGTAACGCTCGAGCTCCGAGGGAGCGTTCGGGTGAGGGGAGGGCTCGTGGACGCCGTAGACCGGCACTCCCGCACGGCGTGCCCACGGGACCGCCACCCAGGGGAGCAGGATCTCGTCGTGGTCGCGCCAGGAAGGGTCGCGTTCGAAGCCCGGCGTGAGGGGCTCCAGCGCCAGTGCCTGAGGCGCCCCGCGCCTGAGCACCTCGGTGAGCACCGCGGCGTTGTAGCGGGGCCAACGCAGGTGCAGGCCTGCCGCTATGGGGACCAGGGTGATTCGTCTGGGGCTCGCCATGGCGGCATGGTATCGAGGTCGCGGCAGATCGGTGTCGCCGCTCGTGGAGGCGCCGCGGTACAGTGGACGACCCGTCGCCGGCGGCCCGCCGCGGCGGGAGGGAGGTCCGGATGCGCAGCAACGAACGACGGCCGGCTTGGCAGCACGACGTGCGCTGGCTCGCGGCGCTCCTGCTGGTCTTCGTGGTGGCGCTAGCGGCTGCAGCGTCCAGCGTCACGCGTCTGAGCGCAGCTACGCGTGTCGAGCCGCTCGCCCGCGAGCTGCTGATCCTCACCGTCGGACCGAGCGACAGCACGTTGCGGCTCGCACCGACAATGGCCGGATACCGTTCGGGTGAGCCCCTGGAGCTGTTGCCGGGTGTGCCGGTCCAGGTGGACCCGACAGAGATACCCACGTTCGACCCGCAGGCCGGCGTATCGCGCGTGGCTGGAGTGCTCGCAGAGCGCTTCATCGCCGAGGGTGGCCCCAGCGTCTGGGCGAGCGTTGATGACGCGAGCTGGCGTGAGGTGCTCGAGGCGCTCGAGGCTGCCGTGCTGCGACCACTGCTGGTGCGCGCCCTGCAGGGACCGCTGTTCGC
>SKSV01000064.1 GCA_007122815.1 Trueperaceae bacterium
GTCACCGTGAAGACGGTCCCCTCGCCGGGCTTGGAGGCGATCTCCACGCTGCCACCGTGCTGCTGTACTATCCAGCGCACTATGGCTAGGCCCAGACCGCTTCCGTTGCCGCGCGTGGAGCGCGCCCCGTCGACGCGGTAGAAGCGGTCGAAGAGGTGCGGGATGGCGTCGCTGGGGATCCCGGGGCCGTCGTCCAGGACCTCGAGCCTCACCTCGCCATCGCTGACCGCGAGGTCGATGCGGACGTGCTGGGCCCCGGCGTTCAGGGCGTTCTGCACGAGGTTCAGCACCACCTGTTTCAGCCTGCCCGCGTCGCCTTCGACCTCGACCAGCGGCCGGCCGCAGTCGACCTCGATCAGCGCGGACCCCGCCACGGTTTGCATCTCGTCGCGCACGGCCTCCACCACCTCGACGAGGTTCATGGGTTCCTTGTCGATCGCGAAGCCTGCGTCGGCTCGCGCGAGCTCGAGGAGGTCGTTGACCAGCTTGGCCATGCGCTCCGCCTCTTGCCTGATCACCGTCAGCGAGTCGATCTGCTCGGGGCTCGGACGAGTGCGTCTCAGCAGGTAGTTGGTATGGCCGACGATCGCCGTGACAGGTGTGCGCAGCTCGTGACTGGCGTCTGCGGTGAAGCGCCGCTGTGTCTCGAAGGACTCCTGCAACCTGTCGAGCATGTGGTTGATGGCGACCGCGAGGGCGCGCATCTCGTCGCGGCTCTCGGGAACGGGTACGCGCTTCGAGAGGTCTCGGCTGGAGACTCGCGCGGCGGCGTGAGTCACGCGCTGCACCGGCGCGAGCACCTGGCGGGACAACCACCACACACCCAGACCGAACACCAGGAAGGCCCCTACCACGGCGAGCCCGAGGTCCTGTGCGAGCTGCTCGAGGGTAGCCTCGACCGTCGAGGTGGGAACACCGACCAGGATCGCGGCCGTGAAGGTGAGACCCTGTGAGGGGAAGGTGATCGCGGTGAGCTCGCCGAGCACGCGCAGCCGTAAGCCGTCGGGGAGCGTCGCGTTCCCGACCATCAGCTCACCTTCGACGAGATCCTGAACCGCCCGGTCGCTTAGGAAGTCGAGAGGCAGGTGAGCGCTGGGATTCTCGCGGAAGCGTGTGGGATCGGTGTAGGTGAACCCGTCGCGGATGTCTTGCACGCGCTCTGGCGTGATGCCTTCGTCGGACAATAGAACGATTTGATAATAGACGTCGCCGGGCAACCTCTGGAGACCGCTGAGTATCGCGCCCTCCGAAAGGTCGGTGAGGGCCTGCCGGGCGCGCTCCTCCACCGATGTCGAAAGCGAGCGCTCGGTGAGCAGGTACACGGACACGGCCATCGCCGAAAGGATGATCGCGATGAAGGCGCTGTAGAAAATCGTGAGCCGCAGCCGCAGGGTCATGCCGTCAGCCCGATCCCCGTCACTCCTCGCGCAGGACGTACCCGACGCCGCGCACGGTGTGGATCAAGCGCCGCTCACCCTCGCCCTCCAGCTTGCGCCGCAGGTACCCGACGTAGACGTCGACGACGTTGCTGCCGCCCGTGTACTCGGGCCACACCTTCTCTTCGATCTCGAAGCGGTTGAAGACCTTGCCGGGGTTGCGCGCGAAGAGCTCGAGGAGCTCGAACTCCTTCGCCGAGAGCTCGATCCGCCTGCCGTCCCTGAACACCTCGCGGCCGTCCAGGTTCATGACCAGATCGGCCACGCGCACCTCTCCGGTGACGGCCGGGTTGACGCGCCGCAGGTGTGCCCGCACGCGCGCGAGCAGCTCCTCTATCGAGAAGGGCTTCACCAGGTAGTCGTCCGCGCCGGAATCGAGCCCTGTCACCTTGTCGTCGACGGAGTCCTTCGCGGTGAGGATGATGATGGGCGTGTTGCTCGTCTTGCGGATGCGCCTGGCTACCTCCAGCCCGTCCAGCACCGGAAGCATCAAGTCCAGGATCACGAGGTCGGGGTTCAGCTCACGGAACTTCGACAAACCCGTGACACCGTCGTACGTCACCACCGTCTCGTACTGCTCTGCCTGCAACTCGAGATCGATGAACTTCGCGATCTCCTTCTCGTCCTCGACGATCAAGACCAGGGGCTTGCGTTCCATGCCTCGATGCTGTCATAACGGCGCATGAGAACGTGCATCGCATCTCACGGCAGCGTGACGGTGGCCTGGACGATGAACCCTCGCTCGAGCACCTCCGCGGCCCAGGCTCGCGCACCGGGCAGGGAGTGGTCACGCCAGTTCCCGCAGCGCAGAGGATCGCAACCCGGGATCTCGCCCTCGTGATCACGCACTCTGGCCAGCGCAGCTTTCGCCGCCTCGAGCACCGACTCCTCCTCGGGCTCGCCCAGCACCGTGAGGTAGAAGCCCGTCCGGCAGCCCATGGGCGAGGCGTCGACGAGCGTCGCACCGCTCAGCTCGTCGCGTAGGTAGCCGGCCAAGAGGTGCTCGATGGTGTGCAGCGGAGCGGTCGGAATCTCCTGGACGTTGGGCTGGACGAGGCGAAGGTCGAACTTCGTGACGACGTCACCGCGGGGGCCCTGGTAGCGGCCGGCGGCACGAACGTAGGGCGCCCTGACGGCGCGGTGGTCGAGCTCGAAGGATGCGACGCGAGTGCCTTCTGCCATGCAGCGAGTCTACTAGCCTCCGCTCACGATGGCGCCACCGAGCCTGACCGTCGACCGCGGGGCAGCGTTGGGTAGACTGGGGAGCCGCGTAGCGCCCGTACGACGGACGCTCTGGCTATCTA
>SKSV01000365.1 GCA_007122815.1 Trueperaceae bacterium
GGGTCGTGGTACTCCCGCTCACACTCGGGGCACATGGTGAAGGCGCGCATGGTGGTGAGCGGGCGGTCGTAGGGCAGCGCCTCGATGATCGAGTAGCGCGGCCCGCAGTTGGTGCAGTTGACGAAGGGGTAGCGGTAGCGGCGGTCGCGCGGGTCGCGGAGCTCGCGCAGGCAGTCCTCGCAGACCGGAAGGTCTGGTGAGATGGCCGTGGTGGCCTCCGCGGAGTCCTGGCTCGGCACGATCACGAAGCCGCTCAGCTCTTCTCCACCCGGCTCGCCCCGCTCCAGCTCACTCACGCTCTCGACTCGCGCAGCCGCGGGCGCCTCCGCGCGAAGCCCGCGCACGAACCGCTCCAGCACCTCGCCGTCGGCGACGGCCTCGATGCTCACGCCCTGAACGTCGTTGCGGACCCAGCCAGCGACGGAGTGCTCGCGCGCCAGGCGGTAGACGAACGGCCGGAACCCGACGCCTTGTACGGTGCCGGTGACCCGCAGCAGGAGCCGCTGGAGCGGCACGCGCTAGGCTCGCTTGGCGTCGAGGCGCGCGCGCAAGTAGCCCAACCAGGCCGCCATGCCCTCACCGGTGCGTGCCGAGAGCTCGAAGACCTCGGCGGCCGGTGCCACCTGGCGCACGCTCTCGAGCGCGCGCTCGCGCTCGAAGCCCACCGCCTCGGCGATGTCGATCTTGTTGATGACGACGGCGTGGGCGTCCTTGAAGATGCGCGGGTACTTGAGTGGCTTGTCCTCACCCTCCGTGACCGACAGGAGCGTGATGCGCAGGTCCTCACCCAGGTCCCAGGCGGCTGGACAGACCAGGTTGCCGACGTTCTCGATGACGAGGACGTCGAGCGAGTCGAGGTCGAGGTCGTCGGCCGCGCGCGCGACCATCTCGGCCTCGAGGTGGCAGACGGTGCCCGTGACGATCTGGACCGAGGGGGCGCCCGCGGCGTGGATGCGCAGGGCGTCGTTGTCGGTCTCCAGGTCCCCTACCACCACCGCGACGCGCAGGTCGCCGGCAAGCTCGCTCAGGGTCCGCTCCAGCAGGGCGGTCTTGCCCGAACCGGGTGACGAGACGAGGTTGAGGACGAGGCAGCGCGCGAAGGCCTCGCGGTTGGCTGCCGCGACGGCGTCGTTGTGGGCCATCAACGACTTCTGGACCTGCACCACGCGTGCACCAGGCGTCTGGGCCGTGCCGTGACCGCTGACGCGCACGTCACGCGTGAGCACCGGGTCAGCAGCCATCAGCTGACCTCGAGGTGGCTGACGTGCATCTCGCGACCTTGCCTAAGGTCAGCAGATGGGGTGTCACAGACGGGGCACACGGCGATCCCGAAGCGGTTGTCGAGTTCGAACTCGGAATGGCATGAAGCACAGTACGCGATGGCGGGGAGGTAAGTCACCTCCAGGCGAGCATCCGCAGCCATCGTCCCTTCGCGAGCGCCGCCGAAGGCGAACTCGAGCGCCTCGGGGACCACACCCGCCAGGGCTCCGATCTCGACGAAGATGGCCTCGATCCGCTCCGCGCGCTCGGCGCGGGCTGCTTCCTCGGCTACGTTGATGAGGCTCACGGCCAACGAGAACTCATGCACTCTGAAGCACTATATCCTCGGCACTGAACGGCTCGTCGGCTCGCAGCTCGGGCCGGGCGACGGTGGGCTTCACTCCCTGGAGTTCGACCTCTCGCATGACGACAGCGGCCAGCGCGGGCATGCGTGAACGCACCGCGGCGCTCAGCGAGACGCCGATCTCGCCCGTCTCGAACTCGAGCGGTTGCACTCCGATGGCAACGCACGTCACCTCCGGGAGGTCCCCGTAGAGCTCCATGGCGGAGAGCAGGTCGGGGACCTCCCATTCGTGCGAGGAGAGCTTGCCGTAACCGATCTCGTCGGGCACGCTCTCTCGGTCGAAGCGGAAGACCTTGCCAGGCGACGCGGCGACGGCGTCGACCAGGATGACGTGGTCGTAGTGCGCGATGAGGTTGAGCAGTTGCCAGCCCAGCGTGCCGCCGTCGACCACCTCGACGTGAGCTGGGAAGATGTACTTCTGCCGCAGGTAGTGCACCAGGTGCACGCCCGCTCCTTCGTCTCCGTAGAAGACGTTGCCGACGCCGAGGACTAGGAGCGAGCGCGCTTCGGTCACGACCGCTTGGCTCCGGGCTTAGCCTTGCGCAAGTTCGCCTCCGGCTTCAGGTCGTGATCATGGGCTGGCCTGGTCTCCACGTCTTCGGCCTTGAAACCCGACACTATGCCCTCGAGCAGGAGGTTACCGGTGCGGATGCTGTTCCATACCGCCATGTAGATGTGCACCATGGTGAAGAGGATGAAGAACCACATCACGAAGCGGTGCACGGCTCGGACGTTCGCCAACCCGCCCATCCAGACCTCGAAAGGTCGCAGCAGCTCGGCGCTCCACACACCTATACCGCTCGACAGGTAGGGTGCCGCCAAGAGGATGCCGGTGATGCTGATGAGCAGCAGCGAAGCGTAGAGTACCGTGTAGACCAGGAACTGCAGCGGTCCGTAGTTGCTGTACGTGAAGTGCGGGTGGTCGCGCTTCATGAGCAGGTAGAAGGCCAGCTGGTCGCGCCATGCCTTCCAGCTGAACACCACCGGAGCCATGCGCAGCTCGGCGCCGAGGCCGAGCTTGCCGTCTGGGCGCACCAATAGGAACTGGTAGATGCGCACCAGCGTCATCGCGAGCAGGATCCAGCCGGCTAGGA
>SKSV01000232.1 GCA_007122815.1 Trueperaceae bacterium
CTCGCACCGAGGCCGCGCGGTTGGGCTGGACGCTAGAGTACGGGGTCATGCCTGAGAGCCCCAGAGACCCAGCCAACCACCGGCGAGCTACCGTCGGGCCCAGCCTGGCCGGCTCGTTCCAGTTCCCGCCCCGCGTCCGCTTCGGGCGCGGCACCAGGTCCGAACTCACCCACGAGGTGCATGATCAACCGTGTCTGGTGGTGACCTCCTCGGCTGGCCGTGAACGCTGGCTCGCCGACCCCGAGCTCGGTCCGGTGCTCAGTGGCGTGGACGCGCTGTGGCTGGACGGGGTCGCGGCCAACCCTACGGTGTCGGCACTGGACGAACTCGTGCAGCAGGCGCGCGCGGCTGGCTGGCGCCGCGGCAGGGTCGTCGCCATCGGCGGCGGAAGCGTGCTCGACGGAGCCAAGGCCATCGCGGCGGGTCTCGCGGCCGAGGGCGTGAGCGTGGCAGAGTTGGCGCGCGACCCGTCCGTGCTCGACACGCTCGAGGTCGACCCGCTCGTGGCGTTGCCCAGCACGTCGGGCAGCGGCAGCGAGGTGACGTCCGTGTCGGTGATCTGGCATCGCGCGCCAGGTGGGGGACCGCGTCCTGGAGGTGGTGATGGCCCGCCCAAGGTCTCGCTCTCCCATCCCAAGCTCTTCCCGGATGTCGCGCTCGTCGATCCGGCTCTGACGGACACCCTGCCGCCCCACCAGACCCTGGCCACCGCCCTGGACGCCTTCAACCAAGCCGCCGAGTCGATCTGGAGCCGGCGCGCGAACGCGCTCAGCCTCCCCTGGGCGATCCGCGCGATGGCGCTCGTCTGGGAAGCCCTCCCGACGCTCGTCGACGAACCGTCACGCGTCACGGCGCGCGACGCCCTCTCGGAAGCCAGCCTGCTCGCCGGCGCGGCGCTGAGCCAAACGGGCACGGTCGCCTGTCACGCGCTCTCGTACCCGCTGACCGACCGCTACGGCGTCACCCATGGGATCGCCTGCGCGTTCACGATGGCCGCCGTTACGGAGCACATGCTGGCCGCCGACGACGGCAGGCACGAGGCGCTGGCGACGGCGCTGCTCGGCTGCGAGGCTCGCGCCGCCGACGTCCCGGAGGCCATGGCACGCTTCCTCGCGGACCTCGGGGTAGGCGAGCTGGTGCGCGCCGCCGTCGGTTCACGCGAGGCGCTCCTGGCACTGCTCGATGAGGTCCAGCTGCCCGAACACTCTGGCAAGGGGCTCCGAGACCTCGACCACGGAGCCCGCGAGCGGATCATGAGTGCTGCCTGGTCCGACGCGCCGCGAGCCTGATCCTGCCGACCTGACGGGAGGCCCGATCCGATGATCCAGCGCGACTTCGTGATCCGGACCATCCAGCAGCTCGCGCACACTCTCGCCGCCCTCCTCGGGGGCGCGAAGGGGCGTCACTTGGCCGAGACGATGGAGCGCCTCGACGTCATCAGCGCCACGTTCACGGGAATGGACCTGCCCACCTTGAGGAGCTTCTCGTACCGAGACCTGCGCGCCCTGTTCTCCGCGAGCGGCGAGCTCGCCGTCGAGCGCGCTTTCGCCGCCGCTCGAGTGCTGCAGGTGGAAGCCGAGCTGGCGTCGGAGCGCGGGGCCGGCTTCAGCCGCGAGCAGGCGCTCACCGCCTTGCGGCTGCTGGCCGAAGCCACCGAAGCCTTGGGGGGCTTCACGGACGACGACCACGCGGAGGCCTTCACCTCACTCCACGCTGCCCTCAGAGGCGAACTGCCGGGAGAAGCCCTCGAGCAGGTCTTCGGAGCCGCGCGCACGGCCGGCCGCTTCGACCTCGCCGAGGACGTACTGTTCGAGTGGATCCAGCTGGACACGGAGAGGCGCGCGCAAGGTGCCGCTGAGTCCTTCTACCTGGAACTGCTGGGTCTACCGGACGATGCCCTGGAGCGCGGTCGATTGCCGCGCGACGAGGTGCTGGAGGGGATGCGCGAGCTCGGCATGGAGTCGCCAGCCGCGACTCGACCCGCGTCACGGGAGCCTGGGGGCGGAACGAGATGAGCGCAGCGCGCGGCAGCTTCCTCGAGGTACTCGCGGTCTTCACGCGCTTGGGACTCACCTCCTTCGGAGGGCCCATCGCCCACCTCGGCTACTTCCGCGCAGAGATCGTCGAGCGCCGAGGGTGGCTAAGCGACCGCGACTACGCCGACCTGGTCGCGCTCTGCCAGTTCCTGCCCGGGCCAGCCTCGTCCCAGGTAGGCATCGGGCTGGGGTACCGGCGCGCCGGCGTGCCGGGCGCTGTAGCCGCCTGGCTCGGCTTCACGCTCCCGTCGGCGGCAGCTCTCACCGCCTTCGCCTTCGGCGTGAGCGCGCTGGGCGACGCTGCCGATGCTGCCTGGTTGCACGGCCTCAGGATCGTGGCTGTGGCAGTGGTCGCTAACGCCGTCTGGGGGATGGCGCAGGGCCTGACACCCGATCGACCGCGCATCACCGTGGCGCTGGTGGCGGCCATGGTGGTGCTCGTGTGGAGCGGCAGCCTCGCGCAGGTTGCCGTCATCTGCGCTGGCGCGATCGCAGGTTTGACCGTGCTGCGCCATCTAGAGGCGGGCGACCCCGCCGCTCACTCCGCCGGTGAGCTCCCCGGGGCGCCCGCGCGCCCGAGCGGCTCATCGCGGACCGGCTCCGCCATCCTGCTAGCGGTCTTCTTCGCGCTCCTCGCGCTGCTGCCGATCGCGCGCCAGGCCAGCGGCGACCTGAACCTC
>SKSV01000244.1 GCA_007122815.1 Trueperaceae bacterium
CGCCCAGCGACGCTGACGGCAGCGGCTGTCGCGAGGGTGCCCGCCGCCACGACCGCAAGCTTGAGGGCTTCCACGGGCACGCCGAGCTGCGCGGCCGCGCTCTCGCCTAGCTGCAAGACGTCCAGCGCCCGCGCCGCGCCGAAGAGCGTGAGCGCCGCCAACGCCACGAGCGGCAGCAGGCTCCCGACCTTCGTCCAGGAGGCGAACGCGAGGCTACCCAGCAACCAGGTGAGGATGCCCGCCGCTTGCTCGCGCGCGGCCAGCAGCACGAACGAGGTCCCCGCTGCCAGGCACGAGCCGACGACCACACCAGCCAGCACCAGCGGGACGATGGGGAGGGTCCAGCCGCGGCGTGCCAGCGACACCACCAGCACGACCGTCATGGCCGCCCCCGCGAAGGCAGCCGCGGGCACGCCGAGCGCGCCCATCACCCCAACCGTCCCGCCGGTGACCATCGCGAGGGCCGCTCCGAAGCCGGCGCCGCTAGCAGCCCCTAGTAGGTACGGGTCGGCCAACGGGTTGCGGAACACCCCCTGGAAACCCGCGCCCGCGAGCGCCAGCGCAGCACCGACCAAGGCCGCAAGCGCCACGCGCGGGAGCCGGATGTGCCACACGATCGTGTCGGCCACGCTCCGCGCCGCTCCGGCGCTCGAGGAGGCCTCCGGCAGCGGCCCCCCGACTACATCACGCAGCGCGGCCGAGAAGCCGCGGGCGGTGGCGGCGACCACCTCAGCGGGGCCAACGTGGACGCTGCCGGTCCCGGTCGCGATCACGATGATCGCGAGCAGTGCGCCGAACGAGAGCGTCAGGGGGCCCACGAAGCGCCGCTCGGCTCGACGCCGAGCCGCCATGGGCATGACGCTCAGAACGCCTCCGGGTGCAGCAGTCGGGCGAGCAGCAGGAGGGCCTCCGAGACGCGCGGACCGGCGCGGCTCAGCGCGTCTCCCTGCTCCTGCTCGAGCTCGTAGACGCGACCGTCGCGGAGCGCTGCGATCGCCGACCAGCCGGGGCGAGCCCGCACCGTCGCCTCGTCTACGCCGTAGGGCGCGTCAGCCAAGACGATCACGTCGGGATCCGCCGCGACCACGAACTCGGGGTCGACCAGCGGGAAGTCACCCAGCTCGGCCGGCACGACGTTCTCGCCGCCCGCCATGGTGATCAAGGTCCCGATGAAGCTCTCAGGTCCGACGGAGTATGGCGTGGGATCGATCTCATAGAAGACCGTCGGGCGCTGCCTGCCCTCCACCAAGGCCGCGACGGCGTCCAGTTCACCGCGCAGGCGTCCCGCCAGCAGCGCCCCCTCGGCGCGGGTGCCGAGCAGCAGCGCGAAGCGATCGATCAGCTCGAAGACCTCGTCGAGGCGCTGAGGCGTGCCAGCGTAGACGGGAATGCCCAGCGGAGCGAGGGCGTCGGCGGCTACGCTGAACTCGTCCACCAGGACCAGCTGGGGCTCGAGGGCGACCAACGCTTCGAGGTCGGGCGCGAAGGCGCTGCCCAGACTCGGTAGCGAGAGCACCGACGGGGGGTGATCGCTGAACACGTCTCGGCCTACCAGGCGGTCGCACGCCCCGAGGGCGCAGACGGTCTCGGTATGGCTCGGAACGAGGCTCACTATGCGCGTGGGCGCCGCCTCGAGGCGCACCTCGCGACCCAGGTCGTCCACCACGCTCACCGGCCAGGCGGCGTGCACGAACCCCAGCATCACCAGGAGCAGACTGTAGAGCGCGCTGGTGACTGCCCGGGGTCTTAGCGGGGTGTTTCGGGTAGTGCTCATCACAAGGCCTCCGAGGGCGCTTGCGAGTCGGGAACGTCCGTCGGGGATCGGTTGACGGACGGCAAGCGCACAGCCTCGGCTGCCGCGTGCTGCCCTTCCTCGTCCGCGCAAGGGGTGCAGTCGTCCACGTGTGGCGATCGGACTCGGCCGGAAGGCCATCACCGTTGCGGGACAGTGCCGGGTTCTCACCGGCTTCCCCACACGCAGACGCTGGCAGCGTACGCCCCCGCGTGGCCGCGGTCAATCCCATGTGCTGGTTCAGCTGGCTTGGCCCGCTCGCGGCGTACCGCACGCGCCACCGAAACCGCGGTGGGGCGCGTGGTAGCTTCGCGCGTGCCGCGGCTAGCCGACCTACCCGCCACCGCCCGCACCGACATCGCAGCGTTCACGCCGCCGCCTCGCTTCGGCAGCGTGGACCTGGAGAGCTTCGAGGCTCACCACCCGAGCCAGGGCCGTGCGAAGGAGCGAGTGCGCGAGTTCGCGTTGGCCCGCAGTGACCGGAGCTCCCGCTCAGCCCGCAGGCGCGGGTGGTTGTCGAGGCTGACGCGACGCGTGGAGAGCCCGGTCACCGGTGATGGCCTCTACCTCGACGGCGGCTTCGGGGTCGGCAAGACGCACCTGCTGGCTGCGGCGTTCTTCCTTGCACCCACGCTCTCGAAACGCTACGTCTCGTTCCAGCAGTTGGTGCACCTGATAGGGGTGCTGGGCATGCGTGAGGCACAGGAGCGGGTCGGGGGCGTGAGGCTGCTGTGCCTCGACGAGTTCGAGCTAGACGACCCCGGCAACACCCTGATCGTGAAGACGTTCCTCGCTCACGTGTTCGCCCGCGGAGGGAGCGTGATCACGACCTCGAACACGGCGCCCGAGGCGCTAAGGCTGGGGCGCTTCAACGCCGAGGACTTCCGCCGCGAGATCCAGTCCATCGCCGAAA
>SKSV01000431.1 GCA_007122815.1 Trueperaceae bacterium
ACGCCGTGCTGGTGAACGCCGGCACGGCAGCCCAGGTCATCACGCTCCCCAGGGCCGCACGCGATGAGATCCTGGCGGGGCGCCACGAAGCTGGGCGGGTCGGTTACCTCTTCGAGGTGGGCCTGGAGGATCGTCTGTTCGTCATGGGTGCGCTGCCGAGCGCCGGTCACTCGTTCGCGTGGTGGCGGAAGCTCACCGGCGGCCGGCAGGGCTTCCAAGAGCTCGACGCCATCGCCGGCGCGCAGCCGCTCGAGCCCGAGGCCGCCATGTTCCTCCCGTATCTCCAGGGGACCGGCACGCCCACGATGGTCGATGGCGGCCTGGCGGGCTTCGTCCAGGTCAGCGCCAGCGAGGACCTAGGGCGACTCACGCGGGCGGTGCTCGAGGGCATCGCGATGGGTATCGCAGGAGCCCTGGATGCCATGAGCGCGGAGGGACGACGGCCTTCCACCGTCGTGATCACAGGGGGGTTGGGCCGTAGCTCGACCTTCTGCCGCGTGCTCAGCACCCTGCTGAACCAGAGCGTAGAGGTCAGGCAGGTCGCAGACGTCTCGTGCATCGGTGCAGCGGCCACCGCCCTGTCGCTCCACGAGGGCGAGGTCGCGACGATACCGATCCCGCCCGACGCGTACACGACTTACTCCCCCGACCTCGCCGAACGCGATGCCATCGATGCACGCTACCAGCGCTTCCGTCGCTGGAGCGAGATCGTCATCGAGGCGCACCGAGAGCACCGCTGAGCGCGGAGACGGTATCTGTCGAGTTCCCGATCACGCGGGCGCCTAGCGTATATCCTTCTCAAAGAACGAACGGAGGCTCGCGAGCGCTTCCCGTCGCGGAGCCTACGCCCAGTGAGGAGGACGCGATGGATTCGAGCGTGAGAGGTCGCTCTCGCCACCGGGTGGGGCAGCCATGAACCTCGTCGTCGGCGCTTCGGGAGTGCTCGGCAGCCGCGTGGTGGCGCGGCTCTTGGAGCGAGGCGAGCGCGTGCGGGCGGTGACGCGCGACCCCGCACGGCTCTCGGGGCCAGGCTGGTCCGACGTCGAGACCGTGCGCGGCGACATGCTGGAGCGCGACTGGATGCCGGCGGCGCTGGAGGGCGTGCGGCACGTGGTGATCGCCGCCCACGGCCTGGTGCCTCCCTCGCGGCGCAACACGCCTGCGGCGGTGGACGGCGACGGCGCGAGGGCGCTCATCGACGCGGCCGCTTCAGGGGCAGTGAGGCGGGTGGTGTACATGTCCGTGGCCGGCGCCGAGAGGGAGGCGAACGCCTTCGCGCGCGTGAAGCGGGCCACCGAGCGCCACCTGATGGCCAGCGGCGTCCCTTGGACGGTCCTGCGCCCGAGCGCTTTCCCCGAGAACCACGCGCTGCTGCTGATGGGGGAGCCCCTGCGCGCCGGCAAGCCGGTCCCCTTCTTCGGCAAGGGCACCGAGGCGATCAACTGGGTTTCGGCCGACGACGTGGCGGAGGACGTTGTCAGGGTCCTCGCGGACGAGTCGACGGTCGGCACCGTGCGCGAGGTGCGGGGGCCCGACCGCATGAGCCGCCGTGACGCGCTCGAGCTGCTCGAGCGGCACCTTGGTGTCAGCGCCAAGCGCCAGCACCTGCCCTTGCCCCTGGTGAAGGTAGTGCACGCCGGGGCTCGTCTCTTCCACCCGGGCGTGGCGTACCTCGTTGGTATGGCGCTCGACGAGATCGCGAGGGGTGGCGACCCCGAGGTGGAGGACGCCACTTGGAGGGGCACCACCCGCGTCGAGGACGTGATAGCGCGGTGGGCCGATGGTGCGGTGGCGACCGCCGACCCTGAATCGGCGCGCCAGGGTTAGGTTGCCTCGAGCAAGTGCCGCCGTGGACGGCGCATACGTCGCGCCCCGAGAGCCGCAGGGGTCTCTACCCAACGGCGACCTCGACCTGCGTGACGTAGAGCTCACCGTGCAGCCTGGAGCCGATCTCGTGCTTGGGGGCGGACTCGAAGTAGAGCTCGAGCGCCTCGCGCAGGCTTGCGCGAGCTTCGTCGACCATCACGCCCTGACTCGCGATGTCGAGCTGTGGACACGGAGCAACGTAGCCGTCGCCTTCACGTTCGAAGATGGCGGTGAGCAGGTGCCGCACGTGGCCTCTCTTACCCGCGTACGCGCGTCATCCTACGCGACCGCAGCTGTCCTCTTGTAGGTCGTCGTGATGCGTGGCCACCGACCGTGAGACCTCCGTGTGTTCGTGGGGCTACCATGAGGCAACGTGCGCACGTGGCGGCGTGACTCCATGGTTTCGGGTCGCGGACCTGCGAGCGGCGCGAGCGGCGCTTCGGTGTTGGTGCTGGTGGCGGTGTTCTGCGTAGGCTCAGTGCTCGCTTCGGTTCCGCCAGAACTCGCGGCAGCCGACGCCGTCATCCGCATCGGGCTGAACGCCGATATGAGCAGCGTCAACCTCGACGTCGGTGTCGCGCTGGAACGAGGGGCGCTCCTGGCCATCGAGGAGATCAACGAGCGCGGCGGCGTGCTCGGTCGGCAGCTGGAGTTGGTGGTGCGCGACCACCGGCGCAACCCCGCGCGCGGCGAGGTGAACGTTCGGGAGTTGGCGGCCGATCCCCAGTTGGTCGCCATCCTGGGGGGGAAGCACACGCCCGTCATCCTCGCCGGGCTCGACACCATCCACGAGCTCGGCGTCCCTTACCTCATCGCCT